>CAIZHO010000101.1 GCA_903932805.1 uncultured Roseiflexaceae bacterium
CCGAGACGAACACACCGACCGAGACGAACACACCGACCGAGACGTACACACCGACCGAGACGTACACACCGACCGAGACGTACACACCGACCGAGACGTACACACCGACGCATACCTATACGCCATCGAACACTGCTACATTTACCCAGACAGCAACTGAGACTTCGACACCCACCGGTGCTGCTTCTTTGACATCAACAAGTACTCCTGCAACCGGAACTGCGACTGCGACCACTACACCGGTAGAATTACCATATGGTTCGACGTTTGATTCCATTGCTGCTACGAGTGCAGCAGCAGGAGGGTATCGCTTTGTGACACAAACACCTACCCCATCTGCAACGAATACTCCCTCGCTTACCCGTACCCCAAGTGCGACGAATACTGCCGTCGTGATTCCCTATGGGAGTACGGTCGAACCCACATTTGCAACGGTCGCTGCGCTCATTGGAGTGAACTATGCAACGATGACCGTGACCAATACGCCAACACAGACACCAACCCAGACAAGCACAAACACTCCGACTACCACTCCGGTCGAAGCAGCCTATGGATCGTCGATAGACAGTGTCGCCGCGACAAATGCTGCTGCACTCGGGTTCCGCTATGTCACATCCACTCCGACGTCTTCGTTCACCGCGACAGCAAGTGCAACGTCGACCCAAACATTCACCGTCACTGCAGTTGTTGTCCCGTATGGCTCATCGTTTGATCCGGTCGCAGCTACGAGTGCTGCAAATGGCGGGTATCGTTTTGTGACACAAACCCTTACCCCATCTGTCACCAACACGCCAACCAAGACCGCGACTGCAACACCGACCGAAACTGCGACCATGACGCCGACCAACACTGCAGTCATCATCCCGTATGGCTCTATAACCGATTCTGTATTTGCGACAACTGTTGCATCGAGTGGATTGCGCTTCATGACCATGACACCCACGGTGGGTACCGTCACGATCACGCGCACACCGACGAATACTGCTGTTGTCGTGCCGTATGGGTATGTCATCGATAGCACTGTTGCAACGAGTGTCGCGGGAACGGGAATCTATTTTGTGACCGAGACACCGACTGGCCCTACCGCAACACGGACAAAAACTCGGTCTCGTACCCCGACACCCACCACTGCAAGTGGAATTACCAATACCCCTGTCGGGACGCAGACTGCTTCACTCACGCGTACTCCTTCCAAAACACGTACCAGCACGCTAGCTGCATCAAATACGCCAATATCGGCAACAGTATCAATTACCACAACAACCACCTCGACGCGCAGTTCCACCAAAACGCCTACCGCGACATGGACCAATACACAAACTCCATCGAGAACGTTTACCCCGTCACAGACACCGACGAGCACGTACACACCGACTGCGTCGATGACCCCGACGTGGACGAAGACTCCGACACGCACACCAACACGCAACCCCATCTCGCTGAAAGATGTCGCCATAGGGACGTCGTTTACCCTTGGTGTGCGTGGCAACGGACAACTCGTGACCTGGGGGATAAATACCCAGAACCAGACAACCATACCCCCGGCAATTGCAAATAACACATTCGTTGATGTTGCAGCGGGATCGACGTTCGCCATGGGTTTGACCAGTGCAGGCAAGGTCTATGCATGGGGTGGTACGACGTTTGGGCAAACAACGCTCCCAACTGCTGCCAAGACGGGTGTCCGCGCAATCGCTGCCGGGTTTGGTCATGGACTTGCTCTGCGCAACGATGGAACCGTTGTTGCATGGGGGCGAAACGATGATGGTCAAGCAAACGTTCCCCCACGATTGACCGGTGTGACCGCCATTTCTGCCGGTGGGGCGTACTCAATGGCACTGCTTGCCGATGGCTCCGTCGTGCAGTGGGGCAGAGGGATGCGATTGTACCCGATCCCAGCCGAAGCGAATAACATTGTTGCAATCAGTGCCGGGACCGACCATGCACTCGCGCTTCGCGGTGACGGCAAAATATTCACATGGGGTGCAAATCGGTATGGCCAGCTCAATATTCCATCTGTCTTGGGTACCGTGGTCGCAATATCCGCCGGTCTGCAGTATTCACTTGTGTTGACAAGTGAGAACAAAGTCATCGGTTGGGGGAGCGACACCTATGGTCAGCTCAGAGTGCCTGCAAATTTGCGTGACATAGTTGGGATTTCAGCCGGATATGTACATTCTGCGATCGTGCTGAACTCAGGCAACGTGATTACCATCGGAGCCAAAGAATTCGGCGCGCTGAGCACCCGCACTCCGACGCGATAGACTGGCTTTCGTTCACCTGGTAACGTTGTGATGCGACAAGTTGCAGACCGATAATCTGGTTGCGTCGCAACGCTAGGTCGAGATAGTTGCATGTTACAGCGCAGAGAGCGGCATGGTTACGTGAAAGCTCCCGATTGCAAACCCTCAGAGACGGGCCAGGTTCACAGCACTTGTACGCGGGTATTTTCAGCAGCTGAACGGATACACCCATCCATCACGCGCTGTCGTTGGGCAGCAATTGCAACACCAGTCGCAAACGACCGCCAACGGTCGCCCTTGGCGTGCAACACACGGCGTAGATCGACAAACAGCGCCTGCTGCGCGACCCCATCATCGGCCGGCCAGCCCGTCGTACCCTGACGGATCCGCCCATTGCGCCACAACGTCCAGCCTTGGTTCAGCGACACCCAGATACGGCCGCGGTCTCCGATGATTTCGACCTGCTGCTGGTACCAAATTACCGATTCGCCTGGTACTGGCGGCGCAGATGGCCCCGCATTCAGCCACAAGCGATTATCTCCGTACCCAATCACCGCACTCGTATCTGCCGGCACGGCATTCGCGCCAAAGAATTCCTGTCCCACGCACTGTGCCAACACCCATTCTGGATTACCCCATCCACACAGTTCAGCCGCATGCATCGCCAAATCCAACCCATGTGGCCCCTGTTCGAGCAGATTGACCCCGGTGCTGACCCGGATGGCCCGCACCGTCCCCAATGCCTCTTGTCGGAGCAGCTTCCACACCGCTTGCCAATGCGTCATCCAGCGATATTGGGTGTTGACCGCAATCAACCGATCCGCACCCAAGCGTACCAGTGCGTCGCACTCGGTTGCCGACAATGCCATCGGCTTTTCGATGAGGATGGCCGGCGCACCGGCGCGCACTGCCGCTTCGACAATACCGAGCCGAATATGTGCCGGGGTAACAATATCGACGAGTTCAGGACGATGTGCGCCGATTGCCTCTGCCATGTCGGTGTAGCGTGCAGCGATGCCGAACCGGTCCGCCGTCTCGTGCAGTTTTGTGGCATCCAAATCACAAATAGCCACAACATCCACCGCGCCACTCGCCTGCATCGCCGCCAGATGTGCCTGCGCACGACCACCACAACCCACCTGCACCACTCGTAATGCACGCGCCATTGCAACCCTCCCTTTCGTCTGATGCACCATCCTACCGCTTTTTGTCTGGTCACGGGAAAGCTTCGCCGCGCAGTCCCCCACGTCGTCCGGCACCACAGTGCATGATCGCATGGGGTGTACGCTCGGTGCCATGGGGGTCACGAAAACACAGCGCGTTGCGTTTTCGCCGAATCCCCGACCTACTGCGTGCGCGCTATCCGTGCCAGCGCAGAATCCGCTATTATGCACACAGTCATCCACACATCCTCGGAGGAACGATGCATCCATCAATCGACACCGCACCGAGCTTCCGCGCTGATCCATATGCCACCTATCGAACGCTCCGCACGGATGCACCCGTTCTGCTGACCACGCGTGCGGCGGGCGCACCCGTCTATCTCGTCAGTCGAGCGGCTGATATCATGGATTGCTTGCGTGATCCGCGCCTCAAAAAGAATATGTACAACACCCGGACTCCATCGTTATTTGAGCGTCTCTTTGTACGACCGCTGGTCGGCTCCAACATGCTCAAAGCAGATCCGCCCGATCACACCCGCTTGCGCCGCCTTGCCAGCGACGCGTTCGCTCCGCGGGTGATTGCCGCCTGGCAACCACATATCGAAGGCATTGCCAACCGTCTCATCGACGCAGTTGCACACACGGGGCGCATTGACCTGATTCGTGACTACGCACTCCCGTTACCGTTGACCGTTATCACCGACATGCTGGGCATCCCCGCTGCCGATCACCCACGCTTCCACCGCTGGTCCACCAACATTATCAACTCCGGTGTGATCAGCGGCAGTGCGACCTACCTCAATGGGGATATTCTGCGTCTTGCTTTGTATCTGCGCGGTCACATCCGCCGTCGCCGCACGAACCCCAGCAACGACCTGCTCAGCCAACTCATGCAGGCACATCTGGGCACTGATCAGCTGTCTCCCCGAGAGCTCGTCAGCACGGCGGTCTTGTTGCTGATTGCAGGCCACGAGACAACCGTCAATCTCATCGGCAACGGGCTCGCGACACTCCTGCAACAGCCAGCGCACCTGACCCACCTCGCCGCACATCCCGAGGATATCCCGCGGGCAGTCGAAGAGCTCTTGCGCCTGTGCAGTCCTGTGCAACTGGTCAATCGGTATGCCGCCGAAGATCTCACCATCGCAGGCGTTGCCATCCCGCGTGGCGCGCATATCCAGCTTCTGCTTGGCTCTGCCAATCATGATGCGTCGATTTTTGCGAATCCCGAGGAATACCAGCTCGATCGCGATGAAGCCAAACATCTGGCCTTCAGTCACGGTATCCATTATTGTCTTGGCGCGCCCCTTGCCCGGCTCGAAGGGTCGGTCGCCTTACGTGTGTTGCTCGAACGCCTGCCGTCGCTCC
>CAIZHO010000102.1 GCA_903932805.1 uncultured Roseiflexaceae bacterium
ATGGCTATCCCGTGTTTCTACGAGTTGATGCCCACAGTGTTGCGGCAGCGGAGTGTCCCGGACCGTTCCGAGATCGTCCGGATCATGCACGAACACCCATATCTGGCGGCAAATACCGTAGTCACCATCAACCGACGTGCGAGCACGGTCGAGCATTGGTTGCGCTGGTTGGTCGATGCCATTGATGTCTGGGATGGGTGAACTGCGCTCAGGGGGTGAGCGGGACGAGCCACGAGGCATCGCCAAACGGGGTGTTTTGGAGGGTCACAATCAGCGATGTCGCACTCGGATGGATGGCCTGGAGCACCACTACAGTACCTGTGACTGTCTGATTGGGCAGCGCAAGGAGCGTGGCCGGGGTCGAGCGAACCTCGCTCAGTTCGTAGCGCGTGCCCAGCGAATCACGAATCGTCACGTGCTCGTTGTCGAGCGGGATGCGCACATCCAAATCCGCCGCGGTATGCAGAATCGTCAATGACAAGCGGATCTGACCGCCGCAGGTGTCCACCGAGGTGAGCGTCAACAAGGCATCGGCCACCGCACCGACCGCCACACTCTGCCAACTTCCGTCCGCAGTGCGTACCCGCGCAATGGTTTGCGCCGGCAACCAGGTACAGCGGAGCTCGCGATTCGGGACCGTACCACCGGCAGCCACATCGACTGTCGGTGTAGACTCCATCGCCGGCAACGTCACCAAGCGTGTCCCAACCGTGTTGATGACATACAACACCGCTAACACAATCAGCAGAATACTCACCGCGATGAGCGCTTGGCCGGTCCAGGTGGACAACAGTTGCGTCACAACGGCCGGCATCCCCCGGGTGCGCGGTGGTTGTTGGGGCGCTTCGGGGAGCACCAGCTGTTCGATTTCTTCCCAGCGTGTGCAATTGAGCAACTGCGGGATGCGCACCAGTTCGGTATCGCTCCACGACATGTCGGGCGAGCGCTCCGTAAAGACATACAAAGCCAGCGCATCGAAGCCGAGAACATGCACCTTCCAATCGGTATCGATCTGCGATTCGGGGTGCAGATACGGTGCAATGGCGACCAGCCGCCGCATCGAACGGACGTCTATGTGACGGTTCCCTGCGATTTCGTTGCGGTGCTCATCCAAGAAGTTCGAAAACGAGTAGTAGTAGGTCAACACCTGGTTGTAGGGATTTTTGCGGCCCGGGTTGATGCGTTTGCGGTCTTTGTTCGCACTTTCGACAAACCACGGCCCGTTGACATCCCCGATTACCTTGCCATCACAGTACTTGAGTTCGATCACAAAGATGCCATCGTGCTTGAGCACGACGACGTCCAGGGTGCGCCCGCCCACCGAGAAATTCGCCAAAATGATGTACAGACCGTCCAGACGTGCAAACGCCCCTGCGAGCTGCGTCAGCGCGCGCCGCTCGTTGGGATTCTCTGGTTTTTCGCCGATCCAGACCTGTACTGCCATGCGCCTTCTCTAGCGTTTTTTGGAGGGACCACGCCGGGTGGCCGCAGCGGGTTGAGGCGTAATGGCGAATTCTTCTTCGAGCGCCATCGTCCGTCGGATATCGAGGATCTGGTCGCGCAGGGCTGCGGCTTTCTCGAACTCGATGTCGGCCGATGCTTTTTTCATCTGCTTCTCGAGTTCTTTGATCAGCTTGGCCATTGCCTCGCGCGTTGCCGGCATGTCGACGCGCTTGAAATCGGCCGGATCTACGGTATACACGCCTTGGTCTTCGGCAGCCTTGCGCAGGCGGTCGCTCAGATCACGCACACCCTTGATGATGCCCATCGGCGTGATGTTGTGCTCAGTATTGTGGGCGACCTGAATCGCCCGACGACGATTCGTCTCGTTGATAGCCGCCGTCATCGAGGCTGTCATATTGTCGGCGTACATCAGCACCGTACCCTCGACGTGGCGGGCAGCACGCCCGATGATTTGGATAAGTGACGACGCCGAGCGCAGATAGCCCTCTTTGTCGGCGTCCAAAATAGCCACCAGCGAGACCTCGGGCAGGTCTAACCCTTCGCGCAACAGATTGATACCCACCACCACGTCGTAGACACCGAGGCGCAGATCGCGCAGGATTTCGACGCGTTCGATGACGTCGATATCGGCGTGCAGGTACTGCGTGCGGATGCCCGATTCGCGCAGATAATCGGCTAGGTCCTCGGCCATGCGCTTGGTCAGGGTCGTCACCAATGCACGATGGCCTTTCGTCACGCGGGCCCGGACTTCGCCAATCAAATCATCCACCTGGCCACGGGTCGGGCGGATGGTGATGACCGGATCGATAAGGCCCGTGGGACGAATAATTTGCTCGACAATCTGACCAGAGACCTGGTGTTCGTACGGTCCTGGTGTGGCAGAGACAAAAATCGTTTGTCGGATGTGTTGCTCGAACTCGTCGATGCGCAACGGGCGATTGTCGAGCGCCGACGGAAGTCTGAAGCCATAGTCGACCAGTGTCGTCTTGCGCGAGCGGTCGCCGGCGTACATGCCGCGCACCTGCGGCAACGCGATGTGCGATTCGTCGATGAACAAAATGAAGTCGTCCGGGAAGTAGTCGATGAGCGTCCACGGGGTCTGTCCCTCGGCACG
Source organism: uncultured Roseiflexaceae bacterium (assembly GCA_903932805.1). GTDB lineage: Bacteria > Chloroflexota > Chloroflexia > Chloroflexales > Roseiflexaceae > UBA965. The sequence goes on from CAIZHO010000102.1 coordinate 2,579, forward strand.
TCGGTCCATGTGGCGCGAATAGTTTTCGATGCCCGAGCAATAGCCTATCTCGCTCATCATTTCGATGTCGTACATGGTGCGCTGTTTGAGTCGTTGCGCTTCGAGGTTTTTGCCCTGACCCTCGAGGTTGGCCAATTGCACCGCAAGCTCGTCTTGGATGTCGCTGATGGCGAGTTGCAGCTTTTCGGTTGTCGTCACAAAGTGCTTGGCCGGGAAGATGTCGACGGTCGGTACGGTCTTGTAGACTTCGCCGGTCAACGGGTCGAACTCGCTGATGCGTTCGACCTCGTCGCCCCACAGCTCGATGCGGATGGCGGTCTCGGCATTGGCGGGCATGATGTCGAGCGTGTCGCCACGAACCCGGAACGTGCCGCGGTGGAAGTCGATGTCGTTGCGTTGGAACTGCAGATCCAACAATTGGCGCAACAATTTGTCGCGGTTGCGCACTTCGCCGACGCTGACGGGGAGCATCACCTGGCCATAGTCGACGGGGCTGCCCAAACCAAAGATGCACGATACCGACGCCACAATCAATACGTCGCGGCGGGTCAGCAGGGCTTGGGTGGCGGCGTGGCGCAGACGGTCGATTTCTTCGTTGATCGAGGCTTCTTTTTCGATGTACAAATCTTTGCTGGGGACATACGCCTCGGGGGTATACGAGTCGTAGTACGAGATGAACATCTCGACCGCAGCATCGGGGAGCAAATCGCGGAACTCTGCATACAGC
>CAIZHO010000103.1 GCA_903932805.1 uncultured Roseiflexaceae bacterium
CACTCCAATGATATGTACAGTTACTGGCAAAAAAGTATCACTTTTTGGCAAGGGGAATTGTACAATTGTTGCGTCGCAACCCGGCGGGACGATTGGCGGCATAACGTATGCTGAAGCGACCAGCGTAACCCGTTCGTTCCCGGTGTCGGACGATACCCCAACTGCAACACGCACCGCGACACCTACGCCAACCATCACCAATACCCCGACATTTACCCGCACCGTTACACCGACACCCATACCCAATCTACTAAAAAAGAGCGCCGTGGGTGGTTCGTTTGTCCTTGGTTTGCTCCAGAACGGTCGAATCATCACGTGGGGCATGAACAAAGAGTACCAAACGAGCATTCCACCCTGTTGTGGGACCAACATCACCGATGTTGCAGTTGGAACGAACTTCGCCCTCGCACTTAAGGGTGGTCGGGTGTACGGTTGGGGTGCCAACACACGTGGCCAGATCACCATCCCCAAGCTTGCACAATCGGGTGTTTCTACGATATCTGCAGGCAATTCACACGGCCTGGCCCTCAAAACCGACGGCACAGTCGTCTGCTGGGGAAACAATTTGTTTGGTCAATGCAACATTCCCACCAAGCTCAAAGGTGTCAAACAAATCGCGGGTGGCCAAGACCACACCTTGCTTCGGCTGGCTGATTCGACGGTCAAAGGATACGGCAACAATAGCGTCGGTCAAGTAACCATACCACCGACCCTCGGCGTCGTCACGGATATCTCTGCTGGGTGCGACCATTCAATGGCCATCAAGCCCAACGGCACGGTCGTTGCATGGGGCGGTAACAAGTACCTCCAATCGAAGGTGCCGCTCAACCTCAAAGATGTCAAGGGTATTGGTGCAGGGTGCCATTATTCGATGGCGATCATGCATGACGGCACATTGTTCGGCTGGGGCCGCAACGAAAACAATCAAATCACCATCCCTAAAGGAATCAACAATGCCTTTAGTATCGGCGTTGGCTATGTGAACTCGATTATCGGCCTGCGTGACGGAAGCATCATTGCTCTCGGTGCCCCCGAACACGGTGCGCTGGTGACGCGGACGCCCACGCCGTAGCAAACGAAACACGACGTCCCCGCAAAAACCGTGCGGGGACGTCGTGTGGGGATTCCCTTTTCTTGCGTTTATGTAGTGGAGCGACCCTATGGAAAGATACCAATCACAATCGGCATTACGACGATTCAAAGCAGTACATATTCTATTGTTGTTGCTACTCGTTGTTGGGTCGCTCTCTGCAATTGACCGAACCGCACCACTCGTTACCGCAACGAGCCTGCAATCGACTACGAGCAGCTCTGTGCTATCTCGGCCGCAATCAGTCAGCGGTCGCGTCATCCCAACCACCAGCAATCCCACCGGAAATGGCATTACTGCAAGCCGAACTTATGCAAATACATCATTTGAAAGCAACGATTCAGGTTGCACTATGTCAACCTATCAGTACGCGCGCGAGTCCGACATGCGCGGCTGGTTGACGTCCGCACCGTCAGGAGCTGCGTCGTGCAACGGGATCACGTATTCACCAGGGCGTAGTGGCAGAATTATCGAGTTACAGGTCCAAGGGACTGCCGGTTATACGGTGCAGCAGGGGAACGCATATGCAGAGCTCAATGCAGATTATGCGTCTATGTTGTACCAACCGATCTGTTTTAACAACAGCGACGTTATCACATACTCATTTGCGCATCGCCCGATGGGGAATCGTACCGATGTCACGGAATTTCGTATTGGCATTCCATCCGGGTTGCCTTCGGGTTCACGCACCAGCGACAGCTACAGTAGGCAAATCGCTCAGGCATCGAGCACACAAAGCGGCGGGTTCGTTACGACAACCACTCAAACGGCATACAGCGGCACGACTAGCACAACCAATTCCATTTCGACTGCCAAGTGGGGTATATACACTGGTGTACACACCCTCCCGTCGACAGGTTGGGCAGG
>CAIZHO010000104.1 GCA_903932805.1 uncultured Roseiflexaceae bacterium
CCCCACGGCATGCCGTGGGGCTATTGTTGTGGATTTTTATAAAAACGAAATAAACGAAACCCCGTTGACCGGGATGGTGCCCACGCGTGCCCCGATGTGGCCCGTCGCACTGTCACGCGGTAGGACCGCGATGTAGTTGTCGTGTTGGCAGGCGACCAAGACATAGCTCCCATCGGGACTGAAGGCGAAGTTGCGCGGCCAAGCGCCGCCACAATCGACGACTTCGACCCGGATCAGGTTACCGTCCGCCAGGATGCGATAGGTGGCGATGGTGTTTTCGCCACGGGTCGTCACACTGAGGAACTCCCCGTCGGGGCTGATGTGGATGTCAGCGACCGTGTAGTCGCCCAACGAGGTCGCAATGGTCGAATGTTCCCACAGCGGACGCAACGTGTCTTCAGTGTAGGCATAGACCGCGACCGAACACGAAATCTCGTTGGCGACGTAGAGTATCGGTTTGCTGGGGTGGAAAACCGCATGCCGCGGTCCAGAGCCAGGTTTGGCATTGACCGCATGCATACGTCTGAGTTGATTGGTTTGAGGTTGTATCGAATACAGCACCAGTTCGTCGGTCCCCAAGTCTGCCGCGATGACGAAGCGGCCGTCAGGGGTCATCGTCGCCGAATGGGCGTGTGGTCCGCTTTGACGGGCTTCGTTGGCACTGCTGCCGACATGTTGGCGCAGGTCATTGAGGCCAGCGATGTCTGCATTGGTGCCGATGCGCAGCAAAGCCATGTTGCCGGTACCGTAGTTCGACACCACCAAATGCTGCCCGTCGCGGGTGACGATGATGTGGCATGGCCAGTCACCGCCACTCGGGCGGCGCACCCCGGCGCTGAGGACTCCATTGCGGTACGACACCGCGACGACCCCGCCAGGCAATCCGGCGGCGGCGTTGGTCTCTGACACGGTGTAAATCATGTCACCGAGACGTGCCATGTACGATGGGTTGGCAATGCCGCTGAGGCTGGTGATGGCTGCGTATTGGCCTTTTGCATCGACGTCCATAATCTGGATGCCGGCAGACAGGGGGTCGGCGTACCCGCCGACGAGAATGCGATCCATGGCTTCTCCTCTCGACAGACCTGCAGTTACCAGTTGGTGACCGAACCGTCACGACGACGCAGATGCGGGGCTTCCCAGAACTTCCACGTATGTTTTTTGGCGGTCTCTTCGTCGAATTCGATACCCAGGCCCGGGGTCATCGGCACGTCGAAGCTCGTTCCGTTGAGTTTGGGGTGGACCGGGAACAAGACGTCCACGTCGTTGATACCCTCGCCGCGATACAGGTTCTCGCTGGGTGACACACGGACCTCGAGCCACGCGAAGTTGGCCACTGCTGCCGACAGGTGAATGGTGGCCGCGGTGCAGATAGGGCCGAGTGGGTTGTGCGGCATGAGGTCGATGTAGTGCGTCTCGGCCCAGCCGGCGACCTTCATCGACTCGGTGAACCCGCCCAGATTGCAGATGTCGATGCGGGCAAAATCGGTGAGGTGCCGTTCGATGTACGGGGCGAATTGCCATTTGCTGGCGAATTCTTCGCCCACCGCAAACGGGATCCCGGTCATCTTGCGCAGGGCTTCGTAGGCCTCGGGCGATTCGTCGCGGATGGGTTCTTCGATGAAGTCGAGCGTCCCCTGCGGCATGCGTTGGCAGAACGACGCGGTCTCGGCCAATGACAGGCGGTGATGGTAGTCGATACCGAGGGTCAGCTCGGCACCGAGCCGCTCACGGATCTTGACCATCGTGGCCGCGGTGATCCCCAGTGTCTCACGCGGTTCGAAGATGCTTTCGCCGTGTGACCGTGGCTGCAACATGCCGGTGCGGATGACGCGCCAATCGAGGTCCCACAGCATCTGGGCGCTGGCTACCAGTTCGTCTGGGGTCGATCCGCTGGCCGTCACAAAGCAGGGTACGGTGTCACGTTGGTGGCCGCCCAGGAGCTGATGGACCGGCACGCCCAGTGCTTTGCCGGCGATGTCGTAGAGCGCGATGTCGATGGCGCTTTGGGCAGCAGTCAAAACACGGCCGCCTTCGAAATACTGGGAACGGTACAGTTCTTGCCAGATGCGACCCATCTGCATCGGATTTTGGCCGATGAGGAAGGGGCGGAAGTGGTCAATGGCGCCCATCACTGCCAACTCACGGCCGCTTAATCCGGATTCGCCCAGGCCATAAATGCCTTCGTCGGTCTCGACTTTGACCACCAGTTGATTGCGGTTGCCCACCCAAATGGGGTAGGACTTAATGTCTCGGATGCGCATGGTTATTCCTCGCTGTGGGTCCAACCGAGCAATTTGCCGGCTTTGCTGCAATCAAAAAATCCGGTATTCCCGCTGAAACTCCCGCGAATGGGGACATTCGGGTAGTGTGTGCGCGCATTGACATCGCTCGCGGTGACACTGGCGGCGTCAGGAGCAACGACATAAAAGACCTCGTGCCCGCGCCACGTGACGTTGAGTGCTGCGATGCACGCACGGGCAGCTGCACGGGGGTGGACGTAACCCCAGACGTGTTTGCGCGCGCCGTCTTTGCCATCCCAAAACTGAATGGCACGGTCACGATCAATAATTCCATGGAAGCGCAAGCTACTAATTGCCACATCGCTGCGTCGTCGTGCAAACGCATCACCCTGTTGCTCGAGGACCCACTTAGATTGGCTGTACGCATCTTGGGCATAGCAGGGGTGCTTTTCGTCGAGGGGGAAGTAGTCGTACCGTGGTTCTTTGCTGAATACCGCACCGATCGCGTTGATGCTCGATGCCATGCAGACATGGGTCATCTTGTGTATTTCGGCTGCTAGCAGAATGTTGTAGCTCCCGAGCGTGTTGTCACGGTAGACGACGTGATCGGGTGCATTCATCGGCGAACGATGGGCTGCAAGGTGAATGACCGCGTCACAGCCGGTCAGTGCGCCGACGACGCTACCGAAATCAGACACATCGACGACCTGTGCCTGCACACCGAGGGGGTTCCCTGAGGTGTTGGTGGGCATGGTACGGTCGATACTGAGGACCGAGTGCCCTGCTTCTTGGAGCATTGGAATCAGCACTCGGGCTAAGTCGCCACTGCCGCCGGTCACTGCAATTCGCATCGAGAAGTCCTTTCGAGTATGGCTATACGACGAGATTACGCTGCAATTGGGCTTCCATCGCCATGACACTGCTGAGTGCATCGTTCATATGTGCAAGCATCAAAAGCCGTGCTTGGGTGGCATTGCGTTCGTAGATTGCCTCGGCAATCAACCGATGATAACGGACGGCGCGCTCGGTCATGCCCAGTTCTTGGCTGGTCAATCGGCGCGAGATGATAAACAAATCATGCATCCCATGCAGCATTTGGCGTAGCACAGGATTATGCGACGCGTGCGCGATGGCCCGGTGGAAGGCGATGTCGGGACCGACAAAATCGAGTCCACTGACCGCTTGTTGTTCCATGGTCAGGGCGAGTTGCAGAATCTCGGCGACTTCCGTGTCGCTGCCGCGCTCGGCGGCATAGGCTGCCAACTCGGGTTCGATGAGGCGCCGGGCCTCGGCAAACGCCGTCATATGGTCCATCGACACCGAGACATCGGTGCCAAACGTTGCATCTTGGATACTGGTACTTATCACAATGACGCCTCGACCGTGTTCGATGCGCACGAGCCCCTGAGATTGCAGAGACCGCAACGCTTCACGCACCGAGCCGGTGCTGACCGAAAATTCGGTGGCCAACTGGGTGATGCTGGGCAAATGTTCGCCCGGTTGCCATTCCCCCTGGCGCAAGCGTTGTTGGAGTTCGTTCAAAACCGAGCCAAAGATACGACCGCTGCGGATTGGGGCAGATCTGTCTGTACTGTGTGCACGCATGGCAGTCCTCTCTACACGACCAACATCACTGTTGGAACGTGATTTCCCACAATGCCACATTGTCGCCAAACTCGAGCACGTAGACACGGTTGTCGATGGATGCTGCGTCGATAGGGTTGCGCAGGCCACGCACTAATTGGCGCGCAGTCATGCGGTAACTGCTGCCTGCAGGGGTGAGTTCGAGCGCCAACATGTCTTGGCCGCGATCGGTCAAACTGCCACCGGCAGCACCCCAACTGAGGATGAAGGCGTTGAGATTGGTGCCGCTCGCTTGCCACGACACAGGGAATGCCTGGTCTGCAAAAACCAACCCAAGTGGCGACCGATGCGGGGTGAAGGATGCAATACTGGTCCCTTCGTTAGCAGCGTCGTGGGCAACACCATCACTGGTGCGGTATTGGACTGCTGCAGGGCCAACATTACGGATGGGGTCGACAAATGTCGTCGGTGCTGCTGGGTATGCTGGGTCGTTGGCGTAGGCACCGATTTGGACGGCAGTGAAATCTGGGTTCAGGTAGCCATCAGTGCTGGGGTCGTAGGCTGGGTCGCGCTGCGGGGTGTCGGTGGTCCCAAAGCGCCACGGGAACCCATAATGGAGGCCCGGCGTGATGGCATTGAGCTCATCCGGCAGATCAGCATCCGGGCCGTTGTCGCCGGCAAACAAGATGCCATTTGGCGCAAACACCGGATCATAGCTATTGCGGAAACCCAGAGCATAGACATATGGTGCGACGCCCTCCTCGGAGTTCGTCAACACGATATCCGTCCCATTGGCAGGCAATTTGAACATCCGAGAAGTCAGTGGTATCTCGCGCAGATCGGGGAATGTACCGTTTTGACTCTCGATTTCGCCATGGTCGGTACGCGATCCACTGTTGACGACGATGTACTGCTGGTCTGGACTGATGGCGATACCGTTGAACAAGTGATCAAAGGGCGTGTCGCTGCGCGGGTAGGGGACAGTGCTGGCCACGGTGGTCCAGGTATAGGTCGCCCAACGATATGATTTGTTGACCGAAGTGGCCTGCCCGCTCGGGACACCCCGACGAATGACCGCGTTGGTCATAGTGCCGAGTGTCTGGTTGCCGCTGACATACACGGTGCCATTTGCGGCTACTGCCAAGCCACTCGCGGTTGCGCCATCGAGGATCTCAGCAGGTGCGGCGACGATATCTTTGATGCCCGTGATCGGATCGATGCGTACCAATCCCTGCTCCATGTTGAGCATCAGCAGAATCTTCTGCGTCGCGTCATAGGCAATACGGATACTGTTGACAGGGATCGATGCCACATAGCGCAGGGCCAGGCGGCTATCGAGCAGTGTCGGCCCACCAGCCACTGGCTGGCGCGGGCTGGTGTCAATCGCCGTGCCGGTACTGTCGCTGACCGGTGCTGCAGTTGTGGTCGGAGCGGCCGGAGCGGCCGTGGCACTCGGTGCTGTTGGTGCAACGGTTGCAGTGGGTGCAGGAGCAGTGGGGACAGCCGTTGGCTCGACGGTTGCAGGCGCAACCGTCAGCGTGGGGGCGAGTTCGACCGGAGCACTGGTCTGCTCGCTCGTGACCGGGGCGGGACTACCACAAGCAGAAAGCAGACTCGCTGCGCACAATGCACTGGTTAC
>CAIZHO010000105.1 GCA_903932805.1 uncultured Roseiflexaceae bacterium
GGAGCGACCGCCGGGTACGCGTGTACGCAGCAGATCTCAACGAGAGCGACGAGTTCGCCATCGACCATATCGAATCGAGCGGTATCCGCCCCTGGAGCAACTACATCCGCGGCATGGTACGCGCCTTGCTGGCCGCAGGGCATGTCATCAATGGTGCCGACTTAGTGGTATCGAGTAGCGTGCCCCGCGGTGCCGGGTTGTCGTCTTCGGCGGCGCTCGAAGTAGCCACGGGCTATGTCTTTCAGCTGTTCTATGGCCTCAACATCCTGGGCGAAGAGCTCGCATTGATGGCACAGGCCACCGAGAATCACTTCGTCGGCGTCAACTGCGGCATCATGGATCAGTTCATCGTGACCCTCGGTCAAGCCCACCACGCCTTGTTGATCGACTGCCGTGATCTGAGCTATCAGGCGGTCAGCGTGCCCGAAAACGCATCCATCGTAATCTGCGACAGCCACATCGAACGTTCGTTGGCAGCCTCGGCATACAACCAACGGCGCGCCGAGTGCGAGCAGGCGGTCGACATCCTGAGCGCGTCGTTGCCGGGCATCAAAGCCCTGCGTGACGTGACCAGCCAGCAGTTACAGCAGTACAGCCGAGCCTTGCCGTCGATTGTGTTGCAACGCGCGCGGCACGTCATCAGCGAAAACGAACGGGTGTTGAGTGGCGTGGCAGCCCTGCGCGCCGGCAATGTGGCCGAGTTTGGCCGCTTGATGAATGCCTCGCACGCCAGCATGCGTGATGACTACAACGTCAGCATCCCCGAAATGGACGCACTGGTGGCGTCGGCACAGCGCGTCAGCGGGTGCTACGGATCACGTCTGACTGGGGCGGGGTTTGGGGGCTGTACGGTCAGTTTGGTCGAAAACGGGGCGGTCGAACACTTCCGCCACGAAGTCGCAGCCGCCTATCTGGCAGCCACCGGTCGAAGCGCGTCGATTTATGTGACGCACGCCGCAGATGGCGTGGGACGCATCCGCCCCGAATAGATCGTCGGCAGTGACGTGGTCGCCCTGACGATACAAAGGAATGGTGTCCATGCAGACGATTCTCTTGGTCGAAGACGATGCAACGCTGGCCGAAGCGCTGACCTATAACCTCGAACGCGAAGGCTACACCGTCTTGTATGCCAGTGATGGCATGACTGCGCTCGAAATGGCTCGTCGTGACGCGCCGGACATCCTCGTGTTGGATGTCATGTTACCGCGGCTCGACGGATTTTCGGTCTGTCGGATGCTCCGCAAAGAGAGCACCATCCCCATCCTCATGTTGACCGCCCGCCAAGACGAGGTCGACCGCATTGCGGGCCTCGAACTCGGTGCAGACGATTATCTGACCAAACCATTCAGCGTGGGCGAGTTGTTGGCACGAATCCGCGCCATCCTGCGCCGCAGTGACCGTCAGCCCACCACCGAGCGCGATGCAATCGTCATCGGTGGCATCAAGCTCGACACCGGCTCACGACGTGTCTGGCGCGACGAAACCGAGGTCCAACTCTCGCAGAAAGAGTTCGATTTGCTGGCCTGCTTGATGCGCAATCGTGGCCTCGCGTTGTCGCGCGATGTCTTGCTCGAGCGGGTCTGGGGCGGCGATTATGTCGGTGATGGTCGGACCGTCGATGTACATATCCGCTGGCTCCGCGAGAAAATCGAAGCCGACCCCAGCACTCCTGCCTATGTACAGACCGTCCGTGGCATCGGCTATCGCTTTGACACCCCCAAAGCACACGAGTAATCGATGAACCTCGATGCACTCTACCCCTGGCTATTTGCCATTGCAGCCATTATTTGGTTGATTATCACGTGGCAGCAGAACCCCCCTGAGCGGCGTATCAAGCGCACGCCACCTCCGCCGCCCGAACCGCCGCCGTTTTTGCCAAATGACATCGCCGTCGAAATGCTCGACATCGGCGTGATGTATGTCTCGGCCGACGGCGTCGTGTTGCACCACAACCCTGCCTTACGCACGGTCTTGCGCATCGATGGTGGCGTCGACGGTCAAACGATTATGAGCTTGGTACGCGATCACCAGCTCGACGAATTCGTGCGCGACACCGCCACCAAACAGGTCAACGACGAAATGCAACTCCATCAGCGCAACCCGTCGCGCACGATGCGTGTCGTCGCGCGCCCGATGATTTTGCCCAACGAGGACGTCGTGGTGATGGTCCTTATCCGCGACGTGACGCAGATTAATCAACTCGAACGCGCCCGCCGTGACATGATCGTGAGTATCTCGCACGAGTTGCGTACGCCTTTGGCCGCCCTCAAGATCCTCAGCGACACCATCGTCAGCCAACCCCCGCCCGAGGTGGCCCAACGCATGGCGATGCGCATTTCGGACGAAGTCGATGCCCTGACACGCCTCGTCGAGGACCTGCACGATTTGTCACAAATCGAGGCAGGGCGCATCGCACTCCAATATGCCCAATACGACACGGTTGCCCTCATCCAACAAGCAATCGAACGCAGTACGCCGCAAGCCAACGCACACCACATCACGCTGCAGGCGACCTACCCTGATACCCTGCCTGCGGTCATGGTCGACCGCGGCCGGATGGCACAGGTGTTCCTCAATTTGCTCCACAACGCCGTCAAGTTCACCCCGGATCATGGAGCGATACGTGTCGACGCCCGCGTCGTACACCTCCCTTCGGATAGTGCAACATTGACCAATCTGCCGGCGGATCACCCCCCGGGAGAATGGATGCTTTTGCGTATTGCCGATAATGGCGTAGGCATCCCGCTCGAGCATCAGCACCGGATTTTTGAACGATTTTATAAAGTGGATCAAGCACGCACCCGTGGCTCAGGCACGGGACTCGGGCTCGCGATTGTGCGGCATTTGGTCGAAGGCCACGGCGGGCGCGTCTGGCTATCGAGTACGGTGGGCAATGGAACGACGTTTTATTTTACGATTCCA
>CAIZHO010000106.1 GCA_903932805.1 uncultured Roseiflexaceae bacterium
CGTTCAAATGCGTTACTCAATGCGTTTGCTGCGTTGCTTAACAGTCCCAAGTACACAATGAATTGTACATACTGGCCAATGGTCAGTTGTTTATCGATAATCAAGAAGGCCCCATACGCTACAACCGCCGTTGCTGCGAGACGAACGACCATTTGCGGAAGCGGTGAAATTGCACTGGAATACAGGACGAATCGGATGGATTCTTCTGCATAGTCGTCGCTCAATTTTTTGAATGCAACGCCGCTCTGTGACTCTTGGGTATACGCAGCGATGGTACGCTGTGCCGAGATGTGTTCTTGGGCAAACGCCGATATCTTGGCGAGGCGCTGCTGGACCAAATCAAATGCATGCTCGACGAGATTCCCAAACCGAGCTTGGGCAATCAAGCTGAGGACCAACATTGTCACGGTAACCGCCGCAAGCGGAACACTGGTCAGTGCCATCAACGCACACCCAATGAGCAACAGAAAAATCGCGTGAATTGCCATCTGGAAGCCAGCACTGTAGAAGCGCCAGATATAAATGAAGTCGCTCGATGCACGTGATAGCAAATCGCCTGTGCCGAATGACGCCTGGGTGGTTTTATCAAATGTCAATATGTGCCGATACAAATCTTGCGCCATGGTGTAGCTCACACCCGCCGCCATGGTACCGGTTAACATCCGCAAGAGATAGCGAAATACGGCCAAAACTACCGTGAGTCCGATAATCACCAACGCGTATTGAGCCAATGTACGGCTCGTCATGTTCGCCGTGAGCGCATCGATTGCATACCCTAGGACGACCGGGTTGTATGCACTTGCTGCTGCCCCGAGGAATGCATAAAGTGTGCCACGTGCCAGCAACCATTGATATGGTCGACCATACGGAAGGAGGATGCGAAGGCCCGAGTGTGATTCCATTGTGCCCTACGTCTGTGCGACCCTGAGCGGTCGAAGGATGCGGTATGTCAGATAGAAACTCAAGACGACATAATAAACAATATACGACAACGTAATCGTCAACAACCACGAAGCTGGTTCGGGCATTTGCCAGAGGGCAATCGCGTACAGAATGGAACATAATGTCGTATATAGCAATGTGACACGGCGCAACAGCAAGGTCCGTGATGGGTACACATATCGAATGGGGATAAACACGAGGAGTGAGCAAACCACGACGATGGTAGTCACGGTCGTTATATCGAGTTTCATCACGACCGCATAAAACGCCACGACGTTCCAGTAACTAGGAAAACCGAGGAAGTAATGATCTTCTGCCACAACCTCGTATCCGTCAGTTTTGGCGTCGACACGGCAAAACTGATACGCCGAAGCGAATAATGGAATCATGGCAACAATTTGCCCTGTTGTGCCTCCTCCGAGGTAGCCGTTTTGCCAGAGGAGCAGAATAGGCGCAAAGACATACGTGAGATAATCGACAATATCATCAAGCCGACGGCCATCAAACCAAGGGACTGTTTCAGATACTTTGAATCGTCGTGCAAGGGTCCCGTCAGTACTATCGATGAATACCGCAGCGAAGCAGTACCAAAGCGCCAAAACGACATTTCCATTGATAGCTTCCATGATGGTGAGCATCGCCAAAATTGCCCCGAACGCAGTGTATATATGCACCGCAATCCCCGCGAGCGTCATCAGACGCGACCCACGTCGTTCCATCGTTTTGTCACCTTCATGTCTGGGTAATACGCATACTATACCATCTCTTGCGTTGGCTTCGCCGATGCCCTTTTCCCATACAACACAAGCCATATGACCCAGCATGCGTGCAGGCACCACTCGAACCAGACATGCTCGAGTTGCCATTGTACTGGAGCTGGTAATGCTGCGATGGCAATCGAACCGTCGATGATCCAGGCAAATGCGGGGATTGCGATCCAGGCGGCCACACTTGCGCATATCGGCGAAATCCAGGCAATCAACGTTACTCCTGCCCCAGTTGCCATTGCAAAAGGCACAACGGGTGTAATAATCATGTTCGCCAACAATGACCACGGGGACGGCGATCCAAGTCGACATAACATGATTGGTAAGGTAGGAATTTGCGCTGCAATCGTCGCCGCGAGCCCTTCACGCGCCCAACCAAGCTGCTGCGACCCGAGTGGAGTTCGACTCAGAACGGCATCGACCCGGTTCCCAAAGCCAATCAGACCAATGGTCGCAAATGTACTGAGTTGAAATCCCAGATCCCACAGAGTCAGCGGGTCGCCTGCACTCATGAGCCACACTGCGACCGCGATGATGTTCCACATGTCTCGTGGCCGATCGAGCCATTTGCCGATGACCATTACCGCACCCATGTACCCTGCTCGTACGACTGCCGCAGAAGCGCCAGTGAAAATGACATAGACGCCGATAACGGTCAATGGGATAATCAGTGTCCAAATGCCTTGCACCCGACATGCCTGTAGCAGCATTTGACAGAGTGCTGCAACAATGGTGATGTTCCACCCCGAAATAACCAAGATGTGCGATGTCCCACTCGTCCTGAATGCCTGTGCGACCGGTTCGCTGACATCGCCGCCGACACCCAGCAACATCCCTACCACCACACTCGCAATGGGCTCACGAAAAACTGCCTGGATGTTCCGCTGCGATGCCAAACGAATGCGCTCACAGAATACAATCCAACCATCCGCAGATGCGATCAGAGGCGGTTCATGCAGTTCCAACGTCCCAATCACATGGCGTTTACGCAAGGCTGCTTCGTAGGCGCTCCCGTCGACCTCAAAGGGACGAATGACGCCAGATACGGTGAGATTCATCCCGCGCAAGAGCACTGGCTCAGGTGGAAGTGTAATGAGGAACCCGTAGCCCGTCTCGCCCCGAATGAGCACGCGTTGCTCGAGCCAGCTCGCACGCACGTCCTGTATCGTTACCGTCCCACGGACAAGCTCTGTCGGGGCATGGTCTGGCACCCATTGGTACCACGACATGCGGCATGCCCCCGCCATACACGCTATCAACAACCAACAAAGCCGCAGATCGTGCGGCCGCAGGACAATGCAGAGCCCGGCGATGGAGCCGACAATCACTGTGGCAAAAACGTACCAATCCTGTGCCACTATACCAATTACCCACGCAATCACCATGATCCATACTGTCTGCATCGTGCACCTCGTTGATTATTCAACCGACGACGATGGCAAAAAAGGTACGGGTATACATCAAGCAATCAAGCACACAAGCGCACAGAGGTTGCGTATCGAGTGGATCGTGCTTTGTATCAAACGTGCGAAACGGTTTTTTCTGGTAATGCGCATTCCGTGAGCGTAGCTCACGTCAGCAGAGTGCAGTAGTCGTTACTGCAGTAGATTCTGGCGGGATAGACGTGCTCTGAGGGGAGGTTTTGGCACGATCAAAAAGCGTCGAACGCAAACGTTACCCGTCTAGTTCTGTTTCTGCGAACGCGTTGCACAGCCATACGGTACGTTGCACCGCCTGCTGCATGGGGTCTGTATATAGTGTGCCGTTCCAATGTGCAGAAATCAGCACGGTACTGCTGTCGACGAGGTGTAATTGCACGATACAGCGTGGAATGGGCATCGGTGCATCGGTCAACCCCAACGCGCCGAGCGTGACCGCGCTCGTGAGCACCGGCCTGCGAAACACCTCAACCTGTGTCTCGCTCATGGTGACACGCCAGCGCAGCGCATCTGGCCGATTCCGCATCACGCGGTCGATTTTTTGAAAGAGATGATGGATCGTCATTACTTCGGTTCCGGTGCCATTGCAATCAACAGGATCAGCGGTTCAGTGCCTATGTTGCTGACAGAATGCAC
>CAIZHO010000107.1 GCA_903932805.1 uncultured Roseiflexaceae bacterium
AGTTGTCGAGCGATTTCGAGTTTTTCTTCGAGTGACATGGTACACCCAGGGGCCTGCTCGCCGTCGCGCAACGTCGTATCAAAGATTCGTACATGACTATCCTGCATGGGAGTGTCCTTTGTGGTGGTGCCAGCGGGCAACGAAATGCTCGTTGCCCGCTGGCGAGGGATTAGGATCCGCCTTGTCCGGGGATGACTTCGCGTGGGTTGACGAACGGCATCATGCGGCGCAGTTCACGACCAACGACTTCGATTTTGTGGTCGGTGTCGGCTGAACGCATCTTGTTGAAGCGTGGGCGATTGTTGTGGTTTTCTTCGATCCAGTCCTCAGCGAATGCGCCGCTCTGGATATTGGCCAACAGTGACTTCATTGAGGCACGTGATGCTTCGTTGATGATCTGTGAACCGGCGACATAGTCGCCCCACTCTGCGGTGTCTGACACCGAGTAGCGCATGTAGTTCAAGCCACCCTGATAAAAGAGGTCAACGATGAGCTTGAGCTCATGCATACACTCGAAGTATGCAACTTCAGGCTGGTAGCCTGCCTCGACCAACGTGTCGAAGCCCGCTTTGACCAGAGCCGACACGCCGCCACAGAGGACAGCCTGTTCGCCGAACAGGTCGGTCTCGGTCTCTTCGGCGAAGGTGGTCTCGAGCACACCCGCACGGGTACAACCCATAGCCTTGGCGTATGCCAGAGCATCGGCCATCGCGTTGCCGCTTGCATCCTGGTGCACTGCGACCAATGCGGGGACGCCGCCACCCTGGGTGTATACTTCGCGCACACGGTGACCCGGTGACTTCGGAGCGACCATGCTCACGTCAATACCTTCGGGTGCCACAATCTGGCCGAAGCGGATGTTGAAGCCGTGGGCGAACATCAAGGTCTTGCCCTTGGTCATGTGCTGGGCAATGTGCTCTTTGTAGGTCTGGGCCTGGTTGGTATCGGGGGTCAAAATCATGATGATGTGGGCTGCCTTGGCGGCATCAGCAACGGACATGACCTTGAGACCAGCAGCTTCTGCTTTGGCCTTGCTCTTTGAACCAGGATAGAGGCCGACGATGACGTCCACGCCGCTGTCTTTGAGGTTCAGTGCATGTGCATGACCTTGGCTACCGAAGCCGATGATGGCGACGGTACGACCCTTGAATCGACCCAGATCTGCCTGGTTGTCGTAGTACAACTTTGCCATATGCTCCTCTTTTGTTCCTTCCCGAGCGACCGAACACCGGTGCCCGATATTCTTCCAGCGCGTTATTCCGCTGCTTGGTCGATGAGTTCTGCGCCACTGTGCCCCTTGGCACCGCGGACCATGGTGATACGGCCAGTACGCATCATTTCTTTGATGCCAAATGGACGGATGACATCAATGAAGTTATCGACCTTCGCCGGTCCACCGGTCATTTCGATAACCATGGTATTGGTTGCCACATCGACGATTTTGGCAGTGAAGACTTCGGTCAATGCCACAATTTCGGCCCGATGCTGACCGGTCACATGGAGCTTCACGAGCACCATTTCGCGATCAACAACGGGATCTTCGGTGACATCCGAAATCTTGAGGACCTCAACCAACCGATACAGCTGCTTGACAACCTGTTCGACGTTGTCCGATTCTACCACGATCGTCATGCGACTGACTCCCGGCGTTTCGGTGTGTCCAACGACGAGACTCGCTATGTTGTAGCCACGGCGGCGAAACATGCTGACGGCACGGTTCAACACGCCGGGGTGATCTTGCACGAGCACCACTAAGGTATGGATTTTCATCATCTACTCCGTAATCATCTCGCCAATGCTCTTGTTCTGTGGCACCATCGGGAACACGTTTACTTCACGCTCAACACGGAAGTCGATCAGCACCGGTCCGTCAATGGCGTATGCACGTTCAATTGCTGCGTCGATTTGATCTACCGATTCGACCGTGATGCCCGTCCAACCGTATGCTTCTGCAAGCTTCTGGAAATCAGGGCTGGTCAACGGTGTTCCGCTATACCGTTTGCCCTCAAACAACTCTTGCCATTGGCGCACCATGCCCAAGAAACCGTTGTTGATGATGGCAATCTTCATGTTCTTGATGTTTTCTTGGATGATGACAATCATTTCTTGATTGGTCATCTGGAAGCCACCGTCGCCTGCAATTGCCCAGACCGTGTCTTCGGGATGCGCAACAGCCACACCCATGGCAGCAGGAACGGCAAAACCCATGGTGCCTGCACCGCCGGACGTGATGTGCGTGCGTGGTTTGTACCAATCGAGCAGCTGGGCTGCCCACATTTGATGCTGGCCCACATCGGTGACCACGCGGTAGTTCCCACGGGTGTTGAGTTGTTTGGTCAACGCCGCAAACACATCGTGAGGCAACATGGTCGACGTATCGGGACGATTGAGATATTGTTGTTTGTGCTGATGCTTTGTCTGCAGTTCACGGACATAGGTCAGCCACTCAGCTGCGTTCTTGTGGAACTCCGCAACCAACTTCTCTTCTGGCTCTTCTTCGAGCATCGACAATGTGACAATCCGCGCGTCGCCCACAATCGGGATCTCGACTTCGATGTTTTTGCCGATTTCTGAAGGGTCGATATCGACATGGACAATCCGTGCATTGGGGGCAAACGTCGACGCTTTGCCGGTCACGCGGTCATCGAAGCGACCACCGATGTTCATCAAAAAGTCGGCTTCTTGGATGGCGCGGTTGGCGTGCACCCAGCCATGCATCCCGGGCATACCCAGCGAAAGTTCGTGATCTTCAGGGAACGCGCCCAAGCCATGCAACGTGGTGATGACCGGGATTTTGTAGCGTTCAGCAAACACACGGACTTCGGCGCTTGCCTCGGACATCATCACACCGTTGCCGATCATCAGGATGGGCTTTTTGCTCTTGAGCATCAACGATAACGCAGCTTTGATCTGCTTCTTGCTCCCTGTCACCGTCGGGCGGTAGCCGGGCAAAAAGATCTTTTTGCTGTAATCTGGGACTGCCGTTGCCTGCAACGCGTCTTTGGTGATGTCGACAAGCACGGGACCGCGCCGCCCGGTCGTAGCGATGTGAATGGCTTCTTTAACGACATAGGCAATATCGTTTATGTTTTTGACCAAGTAGTTGTGCTTGGTGATGGGCATCGTGATACCCGTTATGTCTGTCTCTTGGAAGGCATCCTTGCCCAAGACTGCACTACTCACCTGACCACATATAGCCAACATTGGGGTGCTGTCCATCCATGCATCGGCAATGGGAGTCACCAAATTGGTAGTGCCAGGTCCGCTGGTGCCAATACAGACACCGATACGACCGGTGGAACGCGCATATCCTTCGGCTGCATGCCCTGCACCTTGTTCGTGACGGCACAGGATGTGACGCAAATCCGTGCGGTACTCCCACATTGCATGATAGAACGGCATGATTGCGCCGCCTGGGATGCCAAACATGGTGTCGACACCATTTTGAATCAATGCTTCACACAGAATCTGAGCCCCGGTACGCTTCTCAGACATACATCCTCCATTTGCACAAACAAAAACCTCTCCCGTATCCGTGACGGGAGAGGTGAACTTTACTTCATCGTGCGGTTATGCCGCTCCCTATAGTGTTATGCACCCATAATCGGTAGTACGATTAGGATAACGATAATAACGACTACTAGGATGAGCTGGCCGCGTTTGAACACGATATGTTCCTTTCAAAGAACTAGTGGTAGTATACGGAGGAAAAAAACAAATGTCAAATAACTGATCTCCACATGATCAACCGTGTTTGCGATGGAGATTGAGCAGAGAGAGGAGCTCCCAATGACGGTAGCACATCAGCGACGTTTGACTGCGATGAAGAAGCAGATTTCGACCGACCCCGAGATGTTCGGACTGCTCCAAGATTCCACTGCATTGCTTGACGATCCTGTAGCGTTGCGCGCCTTTATGGCAACTGAAGGATACCTCTACCTGAAGGGCGTCCTCGATACCACGACGATTCGCGCTGCCCATTTGATCATGGCCGAACGCCTCGCAGAACGAGGACATGTCGATGTTTCTCACCCCATCGAAGATTGTGTCGCTGCCCCAACAACAAAGGTCCAATTTATGCCGGATCTGAGCCATGCCAACGAACCGCTGAAGGCTGTGCTGTACGATGGACCGATGATACAAATTTTTGAAACCCTTTTGAATGCACCAGTTCGGCATTTTGATTTCACATGGGTGCGTGCGGTTGCTCCCAACAGAGGGACTCCGCCGCACATGGATGTCGTCTATATGGGGCGCGGCACCAAACAACTCTACACGGCATGGACGCCCATGTGCGATATCCCGATCTCAATGGGGGGACTACTGGTTCTCGAGCGCTCACATCTGCACGAACGTCTCAATAATGGGTACGGGTCAAAAGATGTCGATGAATTTTGTGAAAACAAAGTCGGCAGCGATTATGAAGAAATGGGTGGCGGTGGGAACATCCGTCCCGGCGGTTGGTTGTCTGATAACCCTGTAAAACTTCGGAATGCGCTCGGCGGGCGGTGGCTGACCGCAGATTTTGAAGCAGGGGATGTCCTTATATTTAGTGTCTATACCGTACACACAAGCTTGGATAATGCCTCCAATCGTATCCGCATTTCAACCGATACACGGTATCAACGTGCCGACCAACCGATCGATGAACGCTGGATTGGTGAACATCCCATTGGACATGGGAAAGCAGGGAAACGGGGAAAAATCTGCTGAGCGTAGATGCTCATGGCACCGTCGGGGGATACCGTTTGATGTGTGGCATAGTTGCGAGATATGGCCGTAACGCATCTCGATAGAAAACCGTAAACAAGACCTTCCCTTCTGGCATGATGATGTACTGTGCGGTAGCAACTCCTGCCATGGGCGTGATGTCTTTCATGCGGACTGCCGGGACAAACCAAATATCTGCATTTTTCCGTGGCAGTGATTGTTCCGTGATTTCTTTCATGTCGACATGGCGTGCGTGATACACGATGCCCGCATTTGCGGCTTTCTGGAAATCCGGACTCACCAACACATCCACGACGCTCCCAGCCGGCAACCTGCTTACAAACCGTCCATAATAATCCACCACTTGTGTGTTTACATCACCGAGTCCACCTTCACGCAGCAAAAACTCCCTGAAGTAATCGGTGTAATGGGTATACAGAGAAACAGCGAGTACAACACCAATCATGCTCGTAGCAGCAGCCTGTGGCAATCGTGTACTCACCCGTGCATGAATCCACTCTAATCCAATCAGGCACAGCAAAATCAATAACGGAATAACCGCGATGAGTCGTTGTCCTGCGCCGACCGGATGGGACAACACACTCACAAAAATGAAATACAGAACACCAAAAACTGCAACATGCCACATTGGTTTGTGCATTGTATCGATTGCGCGTAAAACCCCAATAAAGAGTGGAAGAACAAGAATTGGTCCTACCACACCTCGAGGGAAATGGTACCAACCATCGAGTGGCCCTGTGCTCATCGCTTGAATGGATATCGATACATGACGCACAATTTGTCCGAACATCGTCACGCCGGTCTCTCGTTCGATACGGGCAAACAACGACACACCGGGTTCGACATGAGTCAAAAACGAAAAACGTACCAATGGTGCCATAAAGTTATCAGGGCGATAGAGATAATGAACCGCCAGTGGAGCGATGACCAACATCATCACGACATACGAAATCGCAACACCATGTGCCAAGACACTCCGCTGTTGCGGGCGATGCCACCACATCCGAACTGCCCACACAAAGACAAGCAATGGCAATACTCGTGCGCTTGTATACCCATACAATGCAAATCCCAGACACAACCCGATCCATCCCCAGCGCGTTTGGGCATACGATTCACTCTGACGTGCTAACAGCCCAAGTAACACGATCATACTCAAACCGTCGTAGATGTTGTTGAGACCGATCTGAGAGAAATACACATGCAACCCAAAAAATGAAAGCAATAACCCACCAGCGAGCGCTGCAGAGGATGAAACCATAGGCCGTAACGCCCACACAAAGGCGACGCAACTCAGTGACCCAGCCAACATGGAATGGCCGCGTAATGCCCACATCGGGTCGCTGAAAAGACCGTGTGACAATGCAGGGAACACAAACCACAGCGCCGGAAATTCGTACCACCCGGATTGGAACAGGTTGCGTACAGTCCCGTTCAGAACCTCAAGGCCAAACAGCGCAGCACTGACTTCGTCCCCACCAATGACGGGAGCAGACTGTATCCCGTGCACACGTACGGCAAATGCAACGAATCCGACGGTTGCATACACAACGATCCAGCGTGTCGTGATGG
>CAIZHO010000108.1 GCA_903932805.1 uncultured Roseiflexaceae bacterium
CCAAGTTATGATCTAGTCCGGCAGCAATCTGGGTGATGCCCGTCAATGTCGTTGGCGGACTCGATTGCTTGCTGGCGTTGGCTCCCCATGCTTGCACCGTGCCGTCGCTGAACAAGACAACGGTGTGGTTGCTCCCGCCGACAACGCTCGTGACAACCTTTGACAGCGCCGGCACTTTCGCCTGCATGAAGTTATTTTCGCCCCACGCAATGACTTTACCGGCCGTCGTCAATGCCAGCCCGTGTGCTCCACCCGCAGCCACTGCCTTGATGCCAGACTGCGTTGTGGTTGGGAAGTTCAACTGACCGCGGGTGTTTGCACCCCAACCATAGACCCGTCCGCCCTTCAATGCCAGAGCGAAGTTCGTGCCCACTGCGATGTCTTGGATGTTCGCTCCACAACAGGGCGGGATGGTCGTCTGTCCTTCGCGGCCCATGCCCCACGTCACCAAGGTGTCGTTTTGGAGCAGACCCAACACGAACGACCCACCGACAGCACCCTTCTTCAGCAACAACGGAATCGGGGTTGGGGTATTCGTTGGCGTTGGCGTATGTGTTTTGGTCGGCGTGAAGGTTGCCGTTGGTTGCGTATCGGTGATCCAGAATTCGCGTTGTACCTCTGACGAAGCAGCATACTTGACGCCATCTTTGGTACCAGCCGCAACCGTTGCTTTGACCGTACACTTCCCCAAACCCACAACCATAATCTTGCCACCAACAACCGTACAGACCAATGGTGTCGTGGTTGTATACGTCACTGGCAGCCCTGACGATGCAACACCCGCTGGGGTGATTTCATTGCCTTCGTACAACCGCCATTCCGGCATCGCGGGGAAGGTAAGGGTCTGCGGCACTGGGGTTGCATTAAATGATTTGGTGACGGTTGCAGCTCCATAGGTCACACCGCCTGCCGTCCCCGCTGCGGCTGTCGCAGTAATCGTACACACACCCACATCCCGCAAGTCGACCGTACCGCTCGGTGTCACCGTACAGATGGACGGTGTTGATGACGTGTAGGTAACCGGCAAGCTCGAACTCGTTGTTGCGGTGAGGGGATAGTTTGCAACGTTATACACTTTGTCCGTCGGATTGAAGGTAATCGTCTGGGCCGCACTCACCGTGAACGATTGCGAGACCGGTGGGGCATCATCATACAACGTCCCGCTTACTATTTGCATCGCTGAATTTGCCCTGATGGTACAAATTCCTGAGCTCCGCAGTGTGACCACGCCTGCAGACGTCACCGTACACACGCCCGTCGTCGTCGAGGTGTACGTCACGATTCCTCGGGAGCTCGCGGTCGCAGATACACTAAACGGTGCAGCCCCGAGGACCTTGTTCGAAAGCGCTCCAAAGGTAATCGTTTGTGGCGTCGGTGGGAGATTGCTGACAACGAATGACGACGTCACCGACGTCGCAGCTGCCCACACCGTGCCCGAGCCGTCCGTACCGCCTGCTTGTGCTGCGCGGATGGTGCAGGTGCCTGGCCCAACAATGGTCACCGTCCCACTACTCGTCACCGTACAGACGCCCGTCGTCGTCGAAGTGTACGTCAACGTCAGACCTGAGTTTACGGTAGCTTGTGATGCGATCGAGAATGGTGCACTCGTGCCACCGTCGACATGGAAGTTCTTTCCGGTCACATCGCTCAGATCCATCGTAATGGTCTGTTGCGACACATTCGTAATCGTGTAGACCACGCCGTCGTTCTTTTCTGACGTATCGCAGGTCGGATCACCCTTGGCCCAGTCTGTGGTAGAACCATCCACGCCGGGTTCTGCAATTGCAAACTTGACATACTCGGTGCCTTCGGTGACCGTGTCATAGGTATACACAATCGGAATGGTAAGCCCACCCGTGTTGTTGGCTGGTGTCACGCCACCGTCGTAGTCGCCCGCCGGGATGTCGAATACCCAGACATTGGAACCCGTAGTATGTGTGGTCGTTACACTCCCGAACGTACCTGCAGTAACCGCCCCGATGCTGTAGTCCGTGTCCGGGACGGCATCCCCGGCGGTAGTTTTCAGTGCTAATTTCGAACCTGCTGCGATGCGGCCATTGATGCGGATTTTCAACGACGTCGGAGTAGATGGTTCACTCGCAGACGTGTCACGTGAAGACCCGAGGTCGACTAATGGGCTCAACCCCATGGTGATTGAATCAAGCAAGTTCCCTGACTGAGCGCTTGCACCCGATATGGCAACGAACCCTACATTGTAGATGCCTGCCCAGCCTGTCGACGGAAGGGTGTGCTGCCCTGTGTATATGCCCCACTTGGCAGTTGAAATGGTATTGGTTGTGCTGGTTGTGCCGGTATAAGCGGTCTGTGCCGTTGTTGTCACAATTCCACCGCTTTGCGTGGTTGTTACCTGTGCAATTTGGCGGCTATAGGTATCTTGTGCACGTGATCCGGTTGGTAACTCCGATGGAATTCCGATTCGAAATTCGGCCACATCGGTGCGGTTGCCCATCGGCCGATGCGCAAAAGAATACGTGATCACGTCACCGTTATCGAAACAAATTGGTTGGTACAACATTGAAGCATAATCGGCGTTTAGTTCTGCGTATGCAGTGCCCTGTTCCACCGTGTATCCGGCCGCTCCTTGTACTTGAAGTTCGATGATCCTTCCAGTACGCCCTGGCGAATACACACTCCCATCACACGACGCATTGCCGGACGGTGCCGAAGTCAACCATCCGCGAATGTCCGATTCACGTGCATACTGGTACCTCGTCATCGCACAACCCGAATCATTATTTTCAAATGACGTATTGGCATAGGTACGACTTGCTGTGATACCAGTCCCTGTCGGGTTACTTGTCGTCGGTATGACTCGACTGTC
>CAIZHO010000109.1 GCA_903932805.1 uncultured Roseiflexaceae bacterium
AGCACCACGTTGGCATCGAGGTTGATGGCCATGGTGCGGCGCCACTCGTCCATCGGCATGGCGTTGATGGCGCGGCTTTTGGGGAAGATGCCGGCGTTGAGGACCAGCATATCGATGCCCCCAAATGCAATCACACCGGCATCGATGGCCGCTCCGATGGCTGCGTCGTCGCTGATGTCGCAGACCACGCTACAGACGTCGGGACGGTTGTAAATGTTGGGCAAATCGGGATTGATGTCGAGGGCGACAACTGCGGCGCCCAGTCTCAAAAATGCCTCGACACAGGCACGGCCTATCCCCGACGCAGCACCGGTGACGAGGACCACCTCGCCGCTGTGGACCGGTGGGGTGCCCGCGAGGCGCAGTTTGGCCTGCTCGAGCTCCCAGTATTCGATAGCGAACAAATCGGCATCGCCCAGCGGCGAGTAGCCGCCCAATTGCTCGGCAGCGCTGATGACCGGGATGCTCTGGCGGTAGACGTCTGCGCCGATGCGGGCGTCTTTGACGGTGCGGCCGACGGTCAGCATGCCCAACTCGGGATCGAGGACGATGCGTGGCGCTGGGTCGAGCATCGTCAACGGGGCATCGACCGTGGCCGCTTGGGTTGCAAACCAGTCGCGGTAGCGCTGTGCATAGGCTGCCACGTCACGCCCGACGAGTGGGATCTGACGAGTGCGGATGATGTGGTCGGGCGTGACACAGCCACGGGTGGACAGGTTTTCGCCGTCGGGCCGTGCCGCATATGCGCGGGTCAGCTCGTCGCGATGCGACATGACGATCATCGGCACGCCCGCTGCAGCGCTGATATGGGCCCGCAGGGTCGCACGGGGAGATCGCGCAGCGGGGAATGGAGGTACGGTCGCAGCCGCCGCGCGGATGCGTTTTTCTGCATACTGCTCTGCAGCGTCGACAGCGGCAATCATACGCTCGTAACTGGTCTGGGCATCGTCGCCCCACGTAAAAATGCCGTGATTGAGCAAGATGACCCCTTCGTGCTGCGGGGTCAGCTCGCGCGCGAACTGGAGCGCGCAATGCCGTGCCAAAGCAAAGCCGGGCATCACGTAGGGCACGATGAGAAAGCGCTCGCCGTACAGCTCGCGCATGTATTGCACCGCGTGGGGCGTATCGAGCAATGCCAACACGGTGTCGGCGTGGGTGTGATCGACGAAGGTGGCCGGTATGATGGCGTGCAGGATAGCCTCGACCGACGGGGTCGGTGCGCCGGCGTCGGTCATGGCGGTGCGCATGGCGTTGACCATGGCAGCATCGCTGAGGGACGGCAGTTGGGCCATACGCAAGAGCGCGTCGAGGCGCACCGGTGCAAAGCCACGGGCGTCGATGGTGCCCAGATCGTGACCGCTGCCCTTGATGTAGAGCAGGGTCTCGACGTCGCCGAAAAGGTTGGTGGTCTGGACTTTGACCGAGGTGTTGCCGCCGCCGTGCAAGACGAGGCGTTGGTCGGCGCCGAGCAGGCGCGATGTATAGATACGCAGGGCGAGGGGCGTGGTGTGCTGACGGGCATCGGCGTCGTTCCAACGGCTGTGCATGATGGACTCCTGCGGCAGGGTGTGTTTGGGGTAGCATACCCGATTTGGCGCGGTGTTGATGTGAGGGCCGAGGCGGGGAGTATAATACAGCGGTGAAAATCAACTCCTTGGTGACAATGTGTGCCCTGTGTGGGTCGCTCTTGGGTAGCGCGTGTGCACTCCCGTCCGGCATCGAATTGCCGGTCGTGGCAACCAGCACGGTTGCGCTTTCGCCCACGCCCGAGCTGGTCTTGACCGCCTGGAAGTCGCCCGACGGGCGGATCACGCTGCAGGTGCCGACGGGCTGGCAGATCGAGCACCACGAAGACGCTGGGCGTACGCTGTGGATATGGAACGCGCCGGATCGACGCGGCTTGGTGTCGTTGTTGGTCATCGCCAGCCCGACATTGCTGGCCGAACCACAGCGGCGCGAATTGTTGCTCCAGGCCGTCTCTCAGCTCGATGCCAGCGCCGAAGGCGACGTCCAACGGGCAAGCGACGGCACGTTGGTGCTCGAGGCGCGGGCCAACGGTACAAGCAGTGCGGGTACGGCGGTGCCGTTGTGGGTACGGGTCAGTGCCCAACAGTTCGACGACAGCGAGGCGATTGTGGTGATGGCCATGCCCAGTGTCGAACGTGCAGATTTTGTGCCGCGGGTCGCGACGGTCCAAGCGTCGCTCGGGATCGTCCCGTTGCCGACGCAGACGCCGGTGCCCACGGCCACGCCGGCGCCGTTCACGCGTGATGCGTTCGACGCAGACGAGGGGCGCTGGTTCATCGGCGACGATCTGCGCCGCGCGATGACGATACGCGACGGGGTCTATCACATGTATCTGCGCATGGCCGAGAGTTACTATCTGAGTGCGCCGGCCGAGGTCGAACGCACCGATCAGTCTATCCGCGTGACGTCGCGCTTCGACGGGGTGGCGCGGATCGGGGTGGCGCTGCGCTTCAAATACCGCGGGGACGAACGTCGTGACTATGTGGCGTGTTGGATTAGTCCAATCCAGCGCTATGGCTGCTTCCGCTCCGAGGCAGATAATTGGACCGCCTACCAAGAAGTCGCCACAAGTGATGTGATTGTGCCCGAAGGCCCCAATGCGCTGGAGATGGCAGTCGCCGGGGGGCAGTATGTGTTCCGCGTCAATGGGGTCGAGTTAGCCTCGTTTGCCATCGAAAACGCTGACCCGGGAGTCCCTGCGTTGTATGTCGAGACGTTCGACAGCGCTGCAGGGGGATTTTTTGACGATGTCGAAACCAAGTAGCTCGGCTGAGGAGTCCACCACCATGACCAATGGCATGACACCATCGTCGGACCAGCGCAAACTTGCGCCGGGCGGGGCACTGATCCCTGACCACGAGCTGATGTACGCGCCAGTCATCAATGAGTTGACCACGCGCTTCCGCGCCATTGCAACGCACGACCCACACATCGAAGAATTCGTCGAAAAAGTGCGTCAGGCGTTCGCCGTGGCCGCCGCTGCCCACGCCCACCAATCGCGTGAATCGGGCGAGCCGTATATTAATCACCCCGTTGCCGTTGCCACCATCCTGATCGAATTGCACATCGACGCCGAGACCATCATGGCGGCCCTGTTGCATGATGTCATCGAAGACACGAGTATCAGTTATGAGCAAATCGAAGGGTTGTTTGGGCCCGATGTGGCGGCTTTGGTAGACGGCGTCACCAAACTGTCCGAGCTCGAGGTCCGACCCAAAGAAGAAGCCCAGGCCGAAAACTACCGCAAGATGTTCGTCTCGATGGCCAATGACCCGCGTGTGGTGCTGGTCAAACTGGCAGACCGCCTACACAACATGCGCACCATCCACGCCACCAAACCCGAAAAACAGAAGCGCATCGCCCGCGAAACGATGGAAATCTATGTCCCCCTGGCGCACCGCCTTGGGATCGGCCAGCTCAAGTGGGAGCTCGAAGACCGCTCGTTTGCCATCCTCGAACCCGACCACTACACCGAGATTAGTCGTCAGCTGGCCATGCGCCGCGACCTGCGCGAAAAAACCGTCCAGCGCGTGGTCGACCGCCTCGATGAGTTGCTCACCCACGAACACATTACCGGCGAAGTCACCGGCCGGCCCAAGAACATCCATTCGATATATCGCAAGATGATGCGCAAAGGCGTGCGCCTCGAGCAAATCTACGACCAACTGGCCGTGCGCGTTATGGTCAACACGGTCCCCGAGTGCTACCAGGTGCTGGGGTTGGTGCACACCACCTGGCCGCCGGTACCGGGTGAGTTCGACGACTATATCGCCAACCCCAAAGAGAGCCTGTACCGCTCATTGCATACCACCGTACTCATCCCTGGCGGGCAGCCCTGTGAGGTGCAGATCCGTACGCACGATATGCATGAAGTCGCCGAACACGGTATCGCCGCGCACTGGCGCTACAAAGATGGCTACAAGGGGTCGGATCAGAACTTCGATGCAAAAATTGTCTGGCTCCGTGGGTTGATGTCGTGGCGCAACGAAGTCGCCGATGCAACGGAGTTCGTCGAGCGCTTCAAGAGTGACTTCTTGGAAGAGCAGGTTTTTGTGTTTACGCCACGCGGCAAGATTATCGACCTGCCGTTGGGCTCGACACCGGTGGATTTCGCATACCGGATCCACTCCGACGTAGGCAACAACTGCGTCGGCGCGCGCATCAACAACCGCATGGTGCCGCTGGATTATCAGATTCAGACCGGCGAGATGATCGAAATCATGACCAAGCGCACCTCGAACGGCCCAAGCCGGGACTGGATGAACTTCGTCAAGACCGTCAGCGCCCGGGCGCACATCCGACGCTTCTTTAAGCGGGCCGATCGGGGCGAAAACATTGCGGCCGGACGCGAAATGTTGGAAAAAGAGTTCAAACGCCTCGGATTGGTGGTTTCGCTCGAAGACGCCGCCAACATGGTGGGTATCAAAATCATCGACGACATGTTTGCGCAGATCGGCGACGGCGAATTATCGGCACGGACCATCGGCCAAAAAATCCTCGCCGTGCAGATGAAAGAAAACGAACCGGTCGACCCGCCCATGCCCAACGCCCCCAAAACGACCACGGTGGGCAGTGCCGACATCCGCGTGCGCGGTATCGATGGCATGTTGACGCGCTTGGCGCGCTGTTGCAACCCGGTCGTTACCGAGCCCATCGCTGGCTATGTGACCCGTGGCCGCGGGGTGACTATCCACCGCGCTGATTGCCACAACATCCTCAACGAACCGGATCGCAATCGCATCG
Source organism: uncultured Roseiflexaceae bacterium (assembly GCA_903932805.1). Classification (GTDB taxonomy): domain Bacteria; phylum Chloroflexota; class Chloroflexia; order Chloroflexales; family Roseiflexaceae; genus UBA965. The sequence continues at coordinate 4,771 of CAIZHO010000109.1, forward strand.
TGGCGGTCAACTGGGGTGGGTCGGTGCCCAAACTCGGCTTTTCGGTGCCCCTCCAGATCGAGTCGTGGGATCGCGTCGGGCTGTGGCGCGATATTTCGTCGACGATTGCCGATGCGGGCATCAATATCGACGTCGTCGAGCAGGTGCCCACCAAGCGCCACAATGTGTCGATGTTGCGGGCGATTATCCGCGTCCAGAGCGTCGAGCAACTCACGCGCCTGCTCGATCGGCTCAATCGGTTGCCCGATGTCATCGAGGCACGCCGCGAAAAAGGAACGTCGCGGTAGGGGTCAGTTAGTAGTTAGTAGTTATCAGTTTGCAGTTTGCAGTTTGCAGTTTGCGCGCTGAGTTCGTTTCATCACCACACTGTATGGGGTGCAGAGCAAAACTCAGTGTAGAGATATCAGGTATCAGTGTCTGTGGGTGATTGTTGGCTGCAGTAAGCTGATATGTAACACAATCACTCGTCAGGTATCACTGATATCTAATCACTGATCACTGATCACTATCATTGCGCCAGCAGCCGTGTCTGTGTCTGCACAAAAATCCGCTCGGCCATTTCTTTGCCATAGCGTTCGCTGACTTTGGCATAGCCGGTGCCCATCTGGGTGGGGCGGTAGGTGTCGCCGTGGGCGTCGCTGGCGACGATATCGACCAGGCCATGGTCGAACAACAGGGTGCTGTTCTTTTCGGTGACGGCGTTGGCAGTAATCTGGAACAACACGCCCGTCTCGTGGATGCGTTTGAGGTCGTCGAGATCGCGCTGGTTGTAGATGTAGCGTTCGGGGTGTGCCAGGACGACATGGTACCCTTCGGCAATCAAATCGACCGCGGTGGGCAAAAAGCGCATGTCGACGGCAAAGACCGGCATCTCGACGAGCACGGTGCGGCTGCCCGCCAGAGGGATGATGGTTTCGCTTTTGAGGTGGCGTGAAATCTGGTCGTGATAGTTAATCTCGGTCCCAGGCAAAATCGTCACATCGAGGCCGTCTGCAGCGGCCAGCTCTTGGAGCTCGTGCGCGCGTTCGC
>CAIZHO010000110.1 GCA_903932805.1 uncultured Roseiflexaceae bacterium
CCCTTCCATGCCAATACCTTTCTGATTGTGAACGTATTCTATGTGTTATCCATAATGTGGACTGCAATCCAACGGGGCTTGTAGAGATTTCTCCTTCTTGAGAAATGATTTGATAACTACCGTCCAATGACCTCTTCGACCAGTGGTTTCATTATTGGATCTTCGAGCATAGTTCCGAGGATGACTTCCATGACGTCTTCGAGACCTTTGAGCCGGCTTTTGGTCTTATCGACATCGTGCTCGAACAACGATGCATAAAACCCTATTACACGCCCACCCATCCTCAGAACTGCGTCATGAGTTTCGACAACCTTTTCGCTACAAAAGTATGGTGGTATGTCTTGGTCATATTTTTCGTAATCATTTGCGTGGAATCCCACCATCTGGTCATATGTGTCCCGTTCAGATTGCAGGTATTCGTCATCTTCCAGCAACCGGTTGAGCTTGTCACGGTCAGCAAAAAGTTCGGTGGTTTGCATAACGTTCGCAACATACTGGATGTTCATCCGCACCCACGATCGTAAGTTGCTTTCACAGTCGGTGTAGCCAAATAAATAATAGTGTTTGATTGCTGTGCTATATGCAGCCATGTTGCCTGTCACACGGTATGAAAGCACCGCTGGGGCGAGTAGCATGGCGAGCACCAGAGTGCCCACACTCAACACGATTCGTGTTTTCATGAGTTCTCCTGAAAAACGGCTTCAAGCCAAAAATAGCGAGTTTTTGATGCACATATGTGCATTCAAGGGAGTGCATTGAAATTTTTCTTTGTCATACAAATCGCCAAGTGAATCATGTTCATATTTGTGTTTTTGAGCTCCGTGAAGGTTCGAATGGAGAGAAGTGTTTAGTCAGCGGCATGAGATCATGACCAACCGGTCGCAATGATGATGTTTGATATTATATTATGCCCTATTACGTTATACAATGAATCATCACGTCATACGTATATCGAATAGGTGCGCAATGTCTGCTTCCCCAACGCCGCAATTCAGTATCGCCATCACCACCACACCATATATTGGCTATGCACAGGCCTTCAACAAAATCCCCTTTATTACCCGTATCGCAATCACGTCGACGGAACACGCGTATTTGCGCGATGTGCAGGTCGAGCTGCGGGTCCGCTCGGTCGATGGGGATTTGAGTACCCCCATCAACGTCACCATTGCCCAGCTGGGCCGCGTGCACATCTACGACGCAGATGCGTTCGATGCGTCGGGTGCGCTCAGACCCACCTTCGACGGTAGCGCACTCAACACCTTGTTGGCCATCGAATCGGTGCAACACGGCACCGTCGAGGTCACGCTGACGCATGCAGACGCGGTCATTGGCAGTGGTGTCGCAACGATTATGGTGGTCCCGGCGCGCGTCTGGGCCTGGGATATCCCCAATAATAGCACCGCAGCGAACTTGGTTGCCTATGTGATGCACTATCACCCCGTCATCGAGGACGTGATCACGCAGGCGCGTACGCTGTTGCGTGCGAGCGGTTCCACTGACTCGTTCGAAGGGTATCAAGCCGACCCGGCTGGGGTCGAACGGCAAGTCAACGCCATCTATGACGCATTGTTGCAATACGGCATCGGGTACATCAATCCACCAGCGAGCTGGGATGCCAA
>CAIZHO010000111.1 GCA_903932805.1 uncultured Roseiflexaceae bacterium
AGCGCTTGATAAGTCGGCTGTAGCATCGGTGCGAATAGACACCGCTGATGGGGCGTTTACCCTCAAAGGCTTGCCCGAAACGGGATTCGTCCAAGTCCTTGCACCCGGCTATCGTAAGTTGGTCGTGCCCATCAAGCAGGGTGAAATCCCCGCCGTCATGAAGCTCGAACCGTTTCAACCGAAAGCCGTCTACATCACAGCGGCGGTTGCATCAAATCCCCGCCTGGTGACAATGTTTTTCGATTCGATCGATAACACCGAATTGAATGCGATTGTCATTGACCTCAAATCCGATTTGCGTGACGATCTCGGCCTCATTTACTACGATTCGCAAGTTCCTATTGTGAAAGAACTAGGAACGTCGGCACCGTACTATGACATCCATGCCATCCTCGCCGAAGCAAAAAAACGGAACATTTACACCATCGCACGGGTGCACATGTTTAGCCATGACAACATTTTGGCCGAGGCCAAGCCCGAGTGGGCAGCACGCGACCGCATCAAAGGTGGCATTTTCTACGACTACCCGACTTCGACCATCAAATACGCATGGTTGGATCCGTTCAACGAAAACGTCTGGGACTACAACATAGCGTTGTCAGTCGAAGCTGCATCGTATGGATTCGACGAGATCAATTTCGACTACATTCGCTTCCCATCTCTGGAATTTGGTCCGTCAGACGGCGAACGGCTGGCGTTCTCGCAAGAGAACCCGTCAGCAGAAACCCGCTACGAAACGATCAAGAATGTGTTGAACAGAGCGCACCCAGCTATTAATGCAGCAGGTGCATTTTTGTCCGTTGATGTGTTCGGATTTACCACCGAAGGCCCGATCGACATCATCGGTCAAAGCATCCCCATCATGGCCGAAACAACCGACTATATTTGCCCGATGGTGTATCCTTCGCACTATGGGCCAGGGTATCTGGGGTTCGATAACCCCGCTCAGCACCCCTATGATGTGATTTTGCGGACGATGCAAATGGGTCTGAAGCAAATCCCCGACTCGCGAGCTCGCTTACGGCCGTGGCTACAAGACTTTACCCTTATCTGGGTGCCTGACGATCAGATTGTCCAGTATGGTGAGCAAGAGCTCCGAGAACAAATCCGTGCGGTTGCCGACTCGGGGACCGAAGCGGGCTGGCTGTTGTATAGTTCTGACAATACCTATACGTATAGTGCTTTAGGGCGATAACATCCCGAGGAATGGCATATGAATACCGCCCCGTCGCGTCACACACGGATTATCATAGCCCGATGGGCGGGCATTATCGGCGCGGCGCTGTTGCTCTTTACGCAACAGCGCCCGGTCGCATTTTGGTGGGTATGGCTCGTTGCCGCGGCCGTTACAGTCGTCGTGATGGTGGCGATCCAACCGATTACGCGTGTGGTGCTGCGTCACCCGTTGCTGGTTGGTATTGATATCGTTTTTGTTGCAGGAATGATCGTCTTGACCGGGGGATGGACAAGTCCATTTGTGCCCGTGCTCTGTGCAGTCATGATGCTCCCCGCGCTGCTCTACGGCATACGTGGTGCGGTGTTGGCAGGTCTCTCTGCAGGAGTGTTTACTGCAGTTATGCTGATGCTCCACGGCAGTTGGCAAAGCGAACTGACGGTGCATTGGATTCACAAAATGATGGTGTTGGCTTCTCCGCTTTTTTTTGGTGTCCTGTTTGTTGGATTGGGCGGACGCGCCGCTGCGGCTGTGACAATTCCTTTGACGCGAACCGAATCGCCGATCGCACGTATGCCGTCATGGGTCGGTGGTGTCGTTCGTCGTGCAGCGCCGCGGATACCACGAGTGTTTGAAGCAATACGGAGCGACCGCTATCGTGTTGCCACCGCACCTCTCGCCAACACCGAGGCATTGCGCGTCGCCTTGTATGCGCCTGCCCCAAACGATGTATCGTTGCTCGACCATATACGTTCATTAACTACCGTGTTTGAACAGACCGCAAACATCCCCGTACGATGTGTGGTGCTTGGTCGCCCAAAGCCGATTCAGTACATACATGCCGAGACAATGAGACGCATAATTATAGAATCGTTGATCAATGTCGAACAGCATGCACACGCACGAAGTGCATCGGTGTTGATCCGGTTCGACACGCGCACGGTGACTGTCGTCATCCAGGATGACGGAGCAGGTTTGCCCGATACGGGTATTCGGCGCGCTGGACTTCACTCGCTCCAGATGCTGATCTATCGTGTTGCAGAGGTCGGTGGCCGCCTCGATGTCTTTGCGACTTCCGCAGGCGGGGTTGCGGTTAGGGCGACATATCCGCTCTCGACTGAGGAGGTGATCGTATGACAAAATTTGTTGTGCATCGTGTACTCCTCTTTGCTGTCGTCGGTATGGTGGGGTATGGGATGTCACGCCCACCCGAACAAGAATCCGTTTGGCTCTGGTGTATCTGGCTCGCCTGCATTCCTGCAGGGTATTTGGCGTTTGCCGAAATCCCACTCCGCTTGCAGGTGAATGCCGTCCAACGTTCACTCCAGGCATTGACCGTGATTATGGGTTTGGGCTTTGGAATGCTGTCGCTTGAACTGCTCAGGCAGCAGGTGGTCTGGTCGCAGTACCTTGCTGACTCGGTAGCGGTCAACGCCGAAACCGGCGAAACATCCAGCAATGTGCGGCATGTGATGGCTGCAAATCGCGTCCATCGTGGCAGCATGCGCGATCGTGACGGGACCATCATCGTCGATAGTGTTGTTGCGCCGGATGGCCGAACTGCACGGACATACCCGGTCGAGATCCCTGCTGCGTTTGCCCCCATCGTCGGATTTGTTAACCCGCGTTACGGTGTGTCAGGCATTGAAGCAACGTATGCGGACTATTTATCAGGGTCACGGAATCCGCTTGGGCACGTATTTCGTATGTTTCGTGACGACGCGGTGCGTGGTGACGATGTCATCCTGACGATCGATGCTGGCCTTCAACAAGCCGTGTATCAGTTGTTGGGTAATCGGGTGGGTTCGGTTGTTGTGCTCAATCCACGCACAGGAGCGGTGCTTGCTATGGCTAGTGCCCCCAGTTTCGACCCGCGTACACTGACCCCTGATATAAACGCGGATCGTGCGACCGATCAGGCTCGGCTCGATACGGCCTGGCAACGCCTCTTACAAAGCGACGCGAACCAACCATTGCTTAATCGTGCGTTGCAAGGACGGTATCCCCCCGGTTCAACCTTCAAAATCGTCACCGCAGCCGCAGCACTCGAGCATGCCGGTGTCGCACAACCAGATGATATCACCTGCCCCGAGACGTTTCAAAGCGAACCAGGGGCTCCGCCAGTGGTGAATGCCGTCCCCAATCTCGCCGCTCAGACGGGCAATCCAGCCAGTATGCGCAGTATCGTTGCTTTTTCTTGTAACACCGCATTTGCACAATATGCGTTGCGCCTTGGGACATCGCGATTTGTTGCCAGCGCTGAGCGGTTTGGGTTTGTGACTCCACAAAAACAGCGTGCAGCGGTAACGTTGACCGATCTCCAGACGGTGAGTAGTCTCTTGTTTGTCGATGAGGGGTTTCTCGAAAAGCCAGCGGCGATAGCCGACACAGGGTTTGGGCAGGGCCAACTCTTGGTGACCCCGCTCCAGATGGCGCTTGTAGCCGCTACAGTGGCAAACGACGGCGTCCTCATGCAGCCGTACCTGGTCGAACGAGTAGTCAACCAACAGAACGCGCCCTTGTATAGTCACATCACGCGGCCTGTGCGGCGTGCGGTGAGTAGCCTCAATGCTGTCCGCTTACGAGATGCCATGCGCTATGCGGTCACTGATGGGTTTGGGACAGCCGCACAATATCAAAACAGCATCAGTGTGGCTGGCAAATCCGGTACCGCCGAGAACCCGACAGGGATACCGCATGCGTGGTTTATCGCGTATGCCCCGGCCGATAATCCGCGCTACGCCGTTGCGGTCATGCTCGAGTACGGCGGCGAAGGTTCGAACGCTGGTGCTACTTTGGCAGGTCAAGTCCTGGCGGCAGCTGCACAGACAATCGATCCCTGAGACCATGGTACAG
>CAIZHO010000112.1 GCA_903932805.1 uncultured Roseiflexaceae bacterium
ACCGCGGCCCCATGGGACGCATCATTGTCAGCACTACGATTTTGTTTACCCTATGGAGTGCATTGCAATTATGGATTATTCGCATCGATCGCGCTCCACTGGTGCTCCCATGAATCAGCTCCCTGAACCCATTGTTTCCATCGATGCATTGGCATCTGCCATTGATCCTTGGCTTGCACACATGACGTGGCGGCGTGACTACCAAACGTGGCGTGAGCGGCGACTGCTGCAAGAGCAGTTCCAAGCGGAGCGGATAGGGCAAATTTCGCACTTTTCTGGTTCGTTCGTTGGACAAAACATCCTCGATTTAGGCGCGGGCATGGGTGGATTTGCGGTTGCAGCAGCTCTCGGGGGCGCACAGGTACAGGTGTCTGAATACAATCTACCGTACTGCCACATCATACAACTCCGCGCTGAACGGTACGGGCTCGATGTGCCCGTTCTGAATGGGGCGGGCGAGCATTTGCCGTACGCGGATGCAACATTTGACCTCGTGGTGTGTTGGGACGTCATCGAACATGTACAAATACCGGCAGCTATGTTGGCAGAGATTCATCGTGTGCTGAAGCCTAGTGGAATGCTTTTTTTGACGGTCATAAACCGACGTGCATGGGTAGACCCACACTTCCACATTCGTGGTCTCAATTGGATCCCACGCCGCATTGCCGAGTGGTACATCGCCAAGGTGGGCCGTAGCAAAGACAATAGTCGCTTCACCGATATGCAACGATTGAGTGCAATGCATTACTATGCGTATCCTGAGTTTTGTACCTTGGCTGCTAGGTTCGGATTTACCACGACCGATATGAACGAAGTCGCCCTGCGTGAAGGACAATTCATCAGTAAAAAACCATTACGCCGCTCCATTCGTTCAGTTTTGCGTGTGCTCGGGCTCGAAACACTCGCATACCGCGCGCAACGGGCTTGGTATGCCGGGATGTTCGAGTTGGTGCTCCGCAAAGAGGGCGCATGAGCGACCCCAAACAACCTTCGCTACAAAATCAAGTTTCACGCGCTGTGTTGTGGAACACCGTGTTTGTCCCCATGCGTATGCTCGCCGAAATCGCAGCAACGGCACTCAAGCTCACCGTGTTGCCCATTGCCGCATACGGTTTATTGGCACTCATCAGTGGCGCATCCTCGGCGTTTGGTACATGGATCGACCTGGGCACAACCCGTGCGCTCCCCAAATTCATCCCCGAAACGATGAAATCACACGGTCCTGCTGGCGTCTTACGCATGCTCCTGAGTGTGTTCTGGGCACAAGCACTCATTCTCACGGCAATTGCAGGTGGGCTCATTTGGCAGCAATCGACATATCTCGGCGCATTGGCTGACAAAATCCAGGCCGACACCCGAATTGATGTGGTGTCTCAGACGCTCCTCCAAGAACTCTTAGGGAGCCAAGGCTGGCTCTTTATTACCATCATCATCCTGATGCTCATTACCGGTGTTGCGTATGACATGCTGATGGCTTTTCTGAATAGTTTCTTTAAGCAACGAGCCTGGAACGGCATCAGTTTGTTGGCGGGTCTGTTGCCGCAACTGCTCGCCGTGTGCGCAATCCTCCTCGCGCAGTTGAGCACCAATCCATTGCGCTGGAGTGTCATCGGGATCTTGGTGACTGTGGCGTTGGCACCAGCGATCGCAGTCGCCGTGGCTGCCTGGCAAGTAGTTGTCGTATGGCGCGGCACCGCTGCCCCACCTGTGCCAACTGACGCAGTCGCTTTTCGCTGGATACCAGCGGGATTTCTGCGCTACACCGGGGTATCGTATCTGATGACGATGACGGATTTTGTTGCGAGCAAATCGTTTGCTGTCTATTTGACGAGTAGTATTACGGATGCAGCCTTGTTGTGGGCTGGTGCGTCGCTGGTGGGTATGGTGCTCTCGTATTTGTATACGCCGTTGGTAGGCATTACCGTACCGTTGTTTACGCGGGTACGCAGCGGAGAAGGCGGCACGATACAGGGTGCGTTTGGTTCGATTGTGCGTATTCAGATGTTGTTGCTGGTACCGGGCGGGGTTGCATTGGTGTTGCTCGCACAGGCAGCATTGCGCTTGTTGACACCGCAGTATACCGATGCAGTGATGATTGTCTATGTGCTCGTACCTTGTCTGTTTATCGAAAGCTTGTTGACGATGGCCCATAATGTCCTCATCGTCTACGAAGAACTGCGGCTCGTGACGATCGGGCGTATGCTCACGTTGGTCGTCATCCCGCTGGGATTTTTGCTGTCGCCGATGTATGGCGTGGTCGGCCTGGCGATTGCCTATGGATCCGCACGATTGGTTGCAGGATTATGGGCCACGTTCTGGGGGTGGCGGCGCATCGGATTACAGTGGCCATGGCAATTCATGTTGCGCGTTTGCGCCGCGAGTGGGGTCATGGCAGCGACGTTGTACGCTTGTCATCTTGTCATGCCGGTTATCGGCGAAGGGTTGACGCTGTCTGCGCGGCTCGGCTTATTGCCGATGTATGCGTTGGTGACCATTGGGAACGCGTTCGTGTTCTTTGTGGCATTTCGTGTTTTTGGCGGTCTTGAGGCGTCTGACCGGGGACAATTGGCCAACATGAAGCTCCCATTCAAGCGATTCATTCTGCGAGTATTGTGATGCGCATCGCACTCTACAATTTGACGACTACCACTGCATACGGCGGAGTCGAAAGTTTCGTGTGGGATCTTGCGTCACAGTTGCGCGAGCGCGGCCACATGGTGGAGATTTTCGGTGGCAATGGCCCGCGCCGCGAAGCAACCACCTCACTCACGGTGCGCACATTCCCGTTTATCAACCGATCTGCGTTTGCGTGGATCCCCGGCCTTGCACGCGCCTATGCCGAACGAAAGCTCCTCGAACGACTCAGTTTTGCGGTGTTTGCGTTCCCCCGGCTCTTGTGGGGACGGTACGATATCATTCACATCCAAAAACCCTATGACATGCTCCCCGCTTTGTTCGCGGCACGCCTGACCGGTGCTTCCGTGATTCTTGGCTGCCACGGAGAAGACTTCTTTCGCGGGGACCGTTGGTTGGCACGGCAGATGGATGCAGCAGTCAGTTGCAGCGCCTTCAATGCCCAGACTGTTGATTCTCGGTACCATATTCCCATTACCGTGGTGTACAACGGGATTGATACCCGCGTCTTCCACCCTCCTACGAATGACACCACTACCGCTCTCGTCCCGTTCAAAGTGCTGTTTGTGGGCCGATTACAAGAATGGAAGGGTGTACGCACTATTTTGGAGGCGCTTTCGATGGTCCCGGATGCGACATTGACCATCGCCGGAGATGGCAATGACCGTACACTGCTTGAAGCGCACGCTGGAGCACTCGGTGTCTCTGGTCGCGTCACATTCTTGGGATCGGTGCCGCGCCAAGAGCTCCCCGCACTGATGTATCAGCACCACGCGCTGGTCGCTTCGAGCTACGCGAGTGAAACGTTCGGCATCGGTCTCGTTGAAGCACAAGCATGTGGCCTCCCTGTTATCGCTTCTCGCTTTGGTGGATTTGTCGAAGTCGTATCCGAAGGCAAAACTGGACTTTTTTATCCGCCACGCGACGCAGCCGCACTCGCAGTATGCATGCGTACACTCATTGACCAGCCAGAACTGCGCCAACGACTCGCACGTCATGCGCCTGCATGGGCGAGCCAATTCTCATGGTCTGCAGTCACTGACCGCATCGAATCTGTCTACCGCACAGTGCGAGGAATCTGATATGCAGATTGTTCTTATCTCGACCTTCGGATTTGACCGTAGATATCCCAGCAGGCCTGAATTTGTGCTTGCCCGGACTTTGGCTGCCCAAGGTCACACGGTCCACGCAATAGAATATTGGCATGACCGTACCCAACCGCAGGTCGAAGTCTATGCACCCGGGCTGACCATCTATCGTTGCCGCACGTTTGGGTTCGTGTCGTACGATTTGTGGCGTTTCGCACGCCAGATCCCGACACCCGATGTTATCCATGTCCATCACTTACGGCATCTGCTTGCGTATCAAGCCCAAATCCTCTGGCGCGGCAAGGTCCCGATGGTGCTTACCCCGCACGGGATCCTGCATGACGGTGATCTCGTCGTGAATCGCGAGCAACCGCTCGATAACCCGCTTACACCCGAAAAATTGTTTTTGGACGAAGCAGCACTCTGGAGCGCATTACGTGCGGGTAAACATCCGCGACGGACATTCCGCAATTACTTTATTCATGCGCCGCTCCTTCGCTATGATGGAGTTTTTGCTCTTTCCAATCACGAAAAATCAATCATTGGCACACTGGGAGTACCGCTCGAACGCATAACGGTGATCCCCAATTCGATTGTGTTGTCGCAGTATCAGACGCCGCCGCCGCGGGATCGCGCGAGCACACCGACGCTGTTGTTCATTGGTCAGCTTGTTCCCCGCAAAGGGTGGGATATCTTGGTCGATGCACTCCCAAAGATTGTCACTGCAGAGCCGAACATCACGGTCATCATGGTGACACACAACACGAGTCAACTCGCGGCGCTCGAAGCACGTGCAACGGGATTAGGGGTGCGAGGTCACATTGACATCCGCACACGTGTCGACGAAGCGCATAAAGTCGCACTCTTAGAATCAGCACATATCTTAGTTGCACCG
>CAIZHO010000113.1 GCA_903932805.1 uncultured Roseiflexaceae bacterium
CGGAGATAACGGCTGGTCTGCACTCTGTGACTCGTCCCAGGGGGTAGGCAGTGCTCCATAGACGGATGATGTCGACGCGACAATCATCCCTTTGACCCCGTGCAACCGTGCCATATCAAGAATGTGCATGGTAGCGCGCACATTGACTTCTTCATACAAAAACGGATGTGCAACCGAGTACCTTGGCCCTGCCATTGCCCCCAAATGTGCAATATGGGTCGGTTGGTGACGGGCAAAAGCACCCTCAAGGGCTGCCCGGTCACGGATATCTCCTTCGATCAGAGTGAAGTTTGGGTGCATCAATGCCGTTGCAATGTTTCGCCGCTTGCGGGCGGGATCGTAGTAGTCATTGAAGTTATCGAACGCAACGACATGTGCGCCGCGGGCCAGGAGGGCATCGACGAGGTGGCTGCCAATGAAGCCAGCACCACCAGTCACAAAATAACTCATATCCCTTCCTCCGCCGCACAGACCCGCGGCACCGCCCCCGCCAAGCCCATGACCGCAGCCACATGGATCGGCAGGTAATTCACCTGGAGATATTCGAAGCACTCGTGGGCCGCAACGGCAATCGCCGTGCCACACAGTGCGATTGCAATCGCGCGTGGGAATGGGTTAGATCGATGCAGCGCATAGGCGCGACGGACTGACACCCAGACCAACACGATATACGCGCACAAACCAATCACGCCCTGTTCGGCGGCGATTTGGACATACGCGTTATGCGCATGGCCACGTGATATCCACCATCCATTATACGCAACATCCGGGTATGCGAGGGTGTAGGATCCAGGACCAATCCCCAGGAGCGGCGACGTTTGCCACAGGGAAACCCCTGCGTCAAACTGCATTGCGCGCTCGACTGCGGCGTAGATATCAGGGCGTTGCTGGGCTTCGTCACGGGCAATACGTGGCGCCGTAAAAACCTGCGAAGCCGTACCGAGACGTACGCCTATCGGCCCTGGAATGAGACGCCAGCCACCCGCAAAAACCAGCACCACACTGACGACAACGACCAACGCAAGGCGCCGCCACAGACCCCCGGCGACGACCAACATTGCCAGCACACCGGCACACGCGCCAAACCACCCCCCACGCGAAAACGACAAAAGCAACACCAGCCCACACACCACCAGCCCGGCAGATACCGGCCAGCGCCAGCGTGCCTGCGTGCGATGCCCCCAAACAGTCACACCAAGGAGCAATGGCCACGCCCCATTGATATAGCCGGCAAACGAGTTGGGTTGGCCGATGGTCCCATTGGCGCGCGTAAAACCTGTTCCCGCGATGGCGAATGCGGCTGGTCCGATCCCACGCATGCTCTGGACAAGCGCATACCCTGCAGCAACAATCGGCGCAAGACAGAGGACAGCCACAATCGCAATGAGGTCACGACGCGACTGTGGAACAACAGCGACCAAATAGCCAATGCCGAGCGCAAGCCCCCACCGGCGGATTTCGTCAATGCCGTTTTGCCACGAATATGCCGACCAGCCCGTTGCCAAAACGAGCGCAGTGAGCACCGCGAGTCGGGCCCAGAGCGTCTCGTCGTGTGGGACGACGATTGGTCGATGGAGTGCCCAATGGACGATCAGCGCCACTCCAAGCAACACCGTGGCAAGTTGGCTATGGCTTCGGCCTGCAATCATCAGATAGTCTTGGGCGGGCACGGCTGCAATCACATAGCACACCGCACAGACCAATACACCTGGTAAACGCAGACCACGCACCAGATTCATGCGAGTTCCCCGCGTTTGATGAGTTCATCACGGAACCACGGGATGGTCTGCATCAGCCCGTCGTGTAACGAAACCTGAGGCGACCAGCCGAGTACCTGGCCTGCCCGCGTGATGTCGGGTTGGCGCACTTGTGGATCATCTTGGGTACGCATGTCTTGTGTAATGATCCCAGCCGGGTTGTCCGTGAGTGCATTGATGACCTCGGCAAATTGCC
>CAIZHO010000114.1 GCA_903932805.1 uncultured Roseiflexaceae bacterium
TCCTTGGTTGGGGCAACACTGCTGCTCTCTGGGTGGGCTGCATTGTCGCCTTGTCGAGTACCATGGTCATCCTTAAAACGTTGTCTGCACAGGGTGAACTGGGCACCTTGGGTAGCCGGGTGATGATTAGCATGCTGATTGTCCAAGACCTGGCAGTGGTGCCGATGATGCTGATTCTGCCGGAGCTCAATAGCCTCGAGAGTGGTCTGACCAATTTGCTCTGGGCCGGGTTGCGCGCAGTGATTTTTTTGGCGGTCATGATCCTCATCGGCACCCGCGTCATGCCCATGTTGTTGCGCACGATTAGTCGCCTCGGATCGCGTGAGTTGTTTTTGGTGGCGATTACCGCGATTGGGTTGGGAATTGGCTATGCGACCTACTTGGTCGGATTGTCGTTTGCCTTCGGCGCGTTCGTTGCAGGGATGATTTTGAGCGAATCCGAATACAGTCATCAGGCATTGAGCGATATCATCCCACTGCGCGACATCTTCAGTATGCTCTTTTTTGTATCGGTCGGGATGCTCATCAATCCTACGTTTCTCTGGACCAATGCAATTGTGATTGGTGTCTTTGTGCTGATTGTGATGCTGAGCAAAGCAACGATTTTCGGGGTGCTCACCCATCTGTTCAAGTACCGTGGCGATACGCCGCTTGCGGTTGCATTAGGGCTCTTCCAAGTGGGCGAATTTGCTTTTGTATTGGCACGTGTCGGGCTCGATCGCGAGATGTTGAGTCACGATCAGTACAACATCTTGTTGGCGACCGCGTTGGTGACGATGATCCTTACCCCGAGTGTAATGCGCCTGCGCCCCATGCTGTACCGGTTGCAGCGCAGGTGGTGGCCCGCACCGGTCGCGCAGCTCAGCGATATCGTCGATGAGACAGCCTTGCAACAGCATGCCATTGTGGTCGGCTATGGTCGCGTCGGGCAGTACACTGCGCATCTCTTGCAACGCCTCGGCATACCGTTCGTTATCATCGAAGCAGACCAAAATCGCCTTGAATCGCTGCAAAAACAGAAGTTACCCGCAATCTATGGTGACGGTGCCAGCGCCGAGGTATTACATGCTGCCCACATCGAACGTGCGCGGATGGTGTTGATTGCGGTGGGGTCGGCGGTCGATGTCGAGTCGATTGCACGGCAGGCGCGGACAGTCTCACCCGCGGTGCACATCGTTGCGCGGGCAGCGGTCATCAATCAGGTCGAAGTGTTGCACGCATTGGGCATCCACGAGGTCGTTCAACCCGAGTTCGAGGCGGGGCTCGAAATGATGCGCCAGACCCTTCTCCACTTCGGTATCGCATCGACCACAATTGAGCAGATGAGCGATGAAGTCCGCGATGCGGCTTATCTACCGATTCGTACTGCCACAGAGCGGGTTGAGGGTTGAGGGAGTGCGATCACACAGATGCGTAGCGCAGCAGGGCAACGCACAGACCACTGTCATGTGATGCTAAAAGACTGCCATGCCCTGTAACGAAATCCCTTTTCGATGTCCACCACTCATTTGGTTTATTCCATCTACCGTTGAACCCCCAACTGCCAACTGATAACTGCCAACTGCCAACTGCCAACTGATAACTGCCAACTGCCAACTGCCAACTGCCAACTGCCAACTGATAACTGCCAACTGATAACTGATAACTGATAACTGATAACTGATAACTGATAACTGATAACTGATAACTCTGCCCATTGTCATCCACTTATCAGCGACATCCTGTGGAGAACCCTCTACAATAAGGTATTGCCTATATTAGCGAGTCTCACATGAAGCGACTGCCATTGTTTTTCAGGTTTTTTATCGTCGTTTTGGGCATGGGTATGGGCCAACCGGCCTTTGCCGAGGAACCCGTTCCAACGACGCCATACATCTACAGTTCTGGTCCTGTCCAGCCTTTTCTGCCACTCTCGGTGTGTGTCGCTATCCCCAACGGCCCGAGCGGTGCTGCCAGCCTGATTGTGAACGATGCGCGCATGCGCACCATTTCGAGTACCCCAATCGAGCTCGTCAACGGGTCAGCATGCACCAACGTTACCCCACGTGGGGCAGCAGGCACGTCGGCCGGGATTGTTTGGATGCCCAATGGTACGCCCGAAGGGGCGATTATTGCGACCAATCCGGCGCTCTACACACTCAGCCCCACCACCGAGGTGCGTACGGGTGTCGAGCGCTACGATCAGTTCATCCCCGCTGCCACGACCATCATGCGCGGTGCAATCCTTGATTTACCGGCCGCCGACGGTTCGATTATCCACGGCTATCGATCACCCGATAGTCCGCTGATATGGCTACGAGATCATGTCTATCAGATGCGCGGTGCGCGTTACTTTGATGCTGATATGACCAGCACGCTCAATGCGTTTGCGGCATTGCAATCTGCGGATGGGAGCTTCCCCGATTACCTTGCACGTGCACCATACGCAGATGTTCCATACCGCACGCCGGTCGAGACGGATGTAGAGTTTTTGTTTATCCAGGGCGTCTACCAGGCGTGGCAAGTCGGCGCGGGTGACGAATTTGCCCGGGGGCATTTGGCGGGGTTGCGGCGGGCAGTCAATTACAGCCTGCAGAATCCCTTGCGTTGGGATGCCGCAAAAGGACTTTTGCGCAGACCATTCACCATCGATACCTGGGATTTCGAAGTGACGTGGGCAACGGCTCCTCGGCACGAAATCGATGGTGCCACGCGCTGGGGGATCTTCCATGGCGACAACACCGGCATGGTGCAATCATTGCGCATGCTCGCGACCCTCGAAGAACGAGTCGGAGACCCTGCATTAGCAGCAGTGTGGCGTTCGATTGCTGATGGTATCATTCAGCGCCTCAATGCGCTGAGCTGGAACGGTCAGTTTTATCGGCATTTCGTTTTTGATCAACCACACAGCATACCAGGACTCGACATGGAGCAACAGCTCAGCCTGTCGAACGCGTATGCCCTCAATCGGGGTGTATTAGACGATGCCCAGAGCGATGCAATCATCGATACCTACATCAGTCGGCGACGCGACGGGGTGTTTGCCGAGTGGTATTCGATTGATCCGCCGTTCCCGGTGGGTGTTCTGGGGCTGGGAGGGCGCGCCGGTGAAATTCCAGGCACCTATGTCAACGGGGGCATCATGCCCATGGTCGGTGGCGAGTTGGCCCGCGGCGCGTTCCGCATGGGGCGCTCTACCTATGGCTTTGCAACGCTTGATTACTATTGGTTGGGGATGCTCAGCCGCGGACGAAGCTTCCTCTGGTATGCACCCGATGGCGCCGAAGGTGTCGGCACACCTGACACGTTGAGTACTGACGGCTGGGGCGCAGCAACGATGCTCAATGCCTTTGTCGAGGGCGCGGTGGGTGTCGTCGACCAGAGCGACAATTTCCGGACCGCCTTGGTTTCGCCGCAGTGGTTCTATGCCGGCTTGACCGACGCCGCTGCAACGGTACGCTATGCAACAGGCTCAGGCTATGTGGCGTATCGCTGGCACCACGATGCATGTTGGGCGTCCGTTGATGTGACGGGTGCGGATGCGTATCAGGTCGCGATCCCCATACCTATGCAGACCACGGGCTGTAGCGGTGTGGTCAGTTCACCCAATGGCACGGTACGTATTGTCGAGCGCCGCGAGGGCAGAGTGGCAGTGATTGATGTGAGCACGCCCGAGGCGACGGTCGTCGTTAGCTGGTAGTGCCCACGCGCACAATGCGGGTACGGACGCCACCGTCTATGGCATGCAAGAGTTGCGTAGCAATCACGCTCTGAAGGTTGTCGACGGCGTGCTCGTCTGCCTGCTGGGCATAGCGCAGGGCGGGTGCACTGTCGCCATTGCGGCGCAGGACATCGCCAATGATGACCGCATGTTCAAACGGTGTTGCACCGACAGCTTGACCATGTTGCAGTGCGAGTTCAAACGAAAGCACCGTTTGATTGCGACAAAACCCTGCCATGGGGTGGAGCATATCTTCGCACTTCCAGGCAGCTCGCAAGGCATGCCAGCCGGCTTCGGCATAGCGTTCCGTCATACGACACACATGCGCAGCGGCGAGGTATTCACGTGCCAAAAAAGGGTATCCGGTGTCGTTCAGTTGGGCCAAGTATGCAGTGGTTTTGACAATGGTACGCGCATCGGGGTGGGCTAATCTGACATCTTCGGCGCAGAATCGACAGGTGCCGCATTGTTGTACCCAATACGGGAGCGCGATGATGCTGAGTTCGTATGGTCGGCCATCGAGATCGCGACTGTCGATACGTGCCCGCGGATCGACACACGTGTAGGTGGTGGTGTTGGTGCATACTGCACACTGGCGGGCTTCACGGAGCAATGTCTGCATCGAACCTCGAATCCCACTGCGCGCTGCGCCCGTGTGGATGTGTTGACGCGTCTGCGATGCGTCGGCTACAATAGGCAATGTGTAAGGATTGGATAACACACATATCGCTGTGTGTCAATCGGAGCGACCATGAAAAAGCTGACGTCTGATCAGATTCGCCAGGCATACCTCACGTTCTTTGCAGAACGCGGACATACAATAGTGCCCAGTTCGTCGCTCATCCCGGGCAACGATCCGACGCTCATGTTTGCCAACTCAGGCATGGTGCAGTTCAAAGATACCTTCCTCGGCCTCGAGCAACGCCCATACACCCGTGCCACCACCGCACAGAAGTGCTTGCGCGTCTCGGGCAAACACAACGATCTCGAAGAAGTCGGTCCATCCCCGCGGCACCATACATTTTTCGAGATGCTGGGCAATTTTTCGTTCGGCGATTACTTCAAAGCCGAAGCGATCCCGATGGCGTGGGAGCTGCTGACCAAAGTCTTTGAACTGCCGGTCGAACGGCTCTGGTTCACGGTTTATCAAGGCAACGAGCAGGTCCCTGCCGACGAAGATGCCGCCGCCATGTGGGTCAAAGCGGGCGCGTCGCCCGATCGCGTCTTGCGCTTCGGCGAAAAAGACAATTTCTGGGTCATGGCCGACACCGGCCCATGTGGCCCGTGTTCAGAGATAACCGTCTACCTCGGTGAAGACCTCTCGAGGATGTCGGCAGCGGGCGTCAACAGCGACGATCCCGATTATGTCGAAATCTGGAACAACGTCTTCATGCAGTTCGAGCGCAGTACCATGCAACCGTTGCCGCGCCCGTCGGTCGACACCGGCATGGGCCTCGAGCGCATCGCCATGGTCCTCCAGGGCGTCAAAAACACCTACGACACCGACTTGTTTGTGTCACTCATCGACACCATCAAAACGCTTGGTCACAAGACCGAAGCCGACTACCGCGCCAATGTCGCCCCCTATCGTGCAGTGGCAGACCACAGTCGCTCCGTCGCCTTCTTGATTGCCGATGGTGTATTGCCCGGCAACACCGGTCGATCCTATGTGTTGCGACGCATCTTGCGCCGGGCGGTCTATCAGGGCCGGTTGATTGGTTTTGACAAGCCGTTTTTCACCACTGTGGTGGCCAAACTCATCGATCTGATGGGCACCGCCTACCCCGAGCTCAAGAGTCGCGGGGCATTCATTCTCGAGACCGTCGAGGCCGAAGAACAGCAGTTCTTGCGCACGTTGTCGAGTGGTTTGGTCAAGCTTGATGCGATTATTGGTCAGGTGAAAGCCAAAGGCGGCCTGATTATCCCTGGTGAAGAAGCATTCAAACTCAAAGACACGGACGGCTTCCCCCTCGACTTGACCGAAAAAATCGCGGCCCACCACGGGATGACCGTCGATGTCGCCGCCTACGATACAGCCATGGCTGCCCAACGCGGTCGCTCACGCGCCAACGCCAACTTTAAGCGCGGTGCCGATACCGAAGTCTGGGCAGAACTCAATCTGAGCCCGTCGACATTTGTCGGCTACACGCAGCTCGAAGGCAAGGGTACCATTACGGCTATCGTCAGCGCGGACGACGTCAAGCACGACGCTTCGGTGGGCACCGAGGTCCAAATCGTGCTGGACAGTACCCCATTCTATGCAGAGTCAGGCGGGCAGGTGGGTGACACCGGTACACTGACCACAGCCACGGGTACGGTGCACGTCACCGACACCCAACGGCCCATTCCTGGCGTCATCGTGCATATCGGTGTCGTCACACGTGGCACCATTGCGCGTGGGTCGGTTGCCCAGGCGGTCGTCGACGGCGTGCGTCGTGGCCATATCCAGCGCAACCACACCGCTACCCATCTACTCCAGCGTGCCCTACGCGATGTGTTGGGTGAACACGCTGCACAGGCGGGTTCACTGGTATCGGCTGAGCGTTTGCGCTTTGACTTTACGCACAACAAGTCGGTCAGCATTGAGCAACAGCGCGACATTGAGCGCCGTGTCAACACCTGGGTGCGCGCCGATCAAAGCGTCACCTGGGCCGAAATGCCGTACCAAGAGGCCCTCGACAACGGTGCAATAGCGTTGTTTGGCGAAAAATACGGTGACCGCGTGCGCCTCGTCCACGCAACATCGGGCAGCAACAGCGGCGAACCAGGCTATGTGAGCCGCGACTCGCGCGAATTGTGTGGCGGCACACACGTCACCCGCACGGGCGAGATTGGATTGGTCCGCATCGTGTCAGAGGCGAGTGTGGCCGGCGGCGTCCGCCGTATCGAAGCGGTCACCGGCCTCGGCGCTGAGCAGTTGGTCGAAGAGCAATTCGAAGCGATGCGCGGTATCGCCAATCGGCTCGGTGTGACGCCGGCGCAGATCAACGAACGCATCGAGTCGGTGCTGTCAGACCTCAAAGCCAGTCAGCGTGCGCTCGAGGCACTCACGGCAGCAGCTACCGGCGGTAAAGCCGATGCACTGCTTGCCCATGCACCCGTCAACGGCGGGATTACCTACGTGCTGACACGTGTAGACGGTAACGACGGCGCCCAATTGCGGGAACTCGCCGAGCAACTCATCAGCAAACAACCCGCCGCTGTGGTGGTGTTGACCAGTGTGCTTGCAGACAAAGCAGCGTTGCTGGTGATGGTCGGCAACGGTGCAGCGGGCAAACACGCCGGCAATCTGGTCAAGGAACTCGCCCCGGTCATGGGCGGCAATGGTGGTGGTCGACCCGATGTTGCCCAGGCTGGCAGCAAAGATATCACCAACGTCGACGCTGTGCTCATTAAAGCTCAGCAGTTGTTGGGCCTCGCCTAACGACCGTTACACCGACGCTCGAGGTGCGCCTCGAGCGTCGTTTTTTTTGGAGGGAATGGTGATGACGGTACCACACGGTCGATTATTAGCCCTCGATGTCGGCGAAAAACGCATCGGCGTGGCGCTCAGCGACGAATCGCAGACAGTGGCATCGGCGTATGCCACCCTCCATGCGACGCCATTTACGGTGTTTGTTCAGAAGCTTTCCAAGATTTTGGCCATGGAGCATGTGGTCGAAATCGTCGTTGGCCTGCCGTTATCGCTCAATGGTAACGAGGGTCCACAAGCCGCGCGCATCCGGGCGTTCATCGCCGCATTGACCCCATTGGTCACCCAACCGATTACGACCTGCGATGAACGATATACGTCTGCCGAAGCAGAGCGCATCATGCAAGAGGCTGGTTTGCGACCTGAGCAACGCAAAGCCAAAATCGACGAAGTCGCGGCATCGATTATCCTGCAAGACGTGCTCAATGCGCGGTATATCCGCCAAGATACATATACGGCCTACAACGAAAATGAAGGAGACATCGAATGACACGCACCCGTTGGATTCTGCCTGCCATCACATTTGGTGCGATGAGTGGTGTCGCTGCAGCCTGCGCGTTGCCGTACATCATGACTCTTAATCCGCCGAGCGCCGAGCAGGCACTCCCGCCATTTGCCGTTTTGCTGCTCGTGACGTTTCTGCAAAATACCCTCTTCGCAAGCGTCATTGCATATCTTGGATTGCGTGCGGGGCAGACACTGAGCATCGGCAGTGCGTTGTTTGATGCATCGGTGCGCGCCATGGGTACGCGCCGAACCTACAGCCTTGCCGTGAGTGTAGGGTTGCTTGCAGGATTGCTCGTATGGGGGCTTGACAAGGTCTTTTTGCCATACATGCCGTCATTGCCGCAACTGAATGATGTTTCAATCACGGTGCGTGCCGCAGCGATTTTGTACGGTGGCGTTGCCGAAGAAGTGTTGCTGCGCTTGGGTTGTTTGAGTGTAGTCGCATGGGTCTTGGTGCGCATGCGATTGGCTCCATCCGTGGCATTGACGGGTGCGATCGTTATTGCAGCGTTGTTGTTTGGCATCGGTCACCTCCCTGCCATGGCTGCGATTGTCCCTTTGTCCTCTATTGTCGTGTTTCGTACCCTGTTGCTGAATGCATTACCAGGGCTTGCGTTTGGGGTGTTGTACCGACGGTATGGCATAGAGCATGCGATTGTTGCACACACCTGTGCAGACATTGCGTTGCTGTTGATTGTCCCAAGCATAAGAATCTCGTAGGTCGCCGCCATGGTGGCGACAAGAGCATGCCCCCGGCGTACGGTATTTGTCGGTCGCCGCCATGGTGGCGACGGGATTACGCCCCCGGCGTACGGTATTTGTCGGTCGCCGCCATGGTGGCGACGGGATTACGCCTCCGGCGTACGGTATTTGTCGGTCGCCGCCATGGTGGCGTCGGGGATTGATTGTGGCCGGGTGGGTAGGGTAGGTCGCCGCCATGGTGGCGACAGGAGCATGCCCCCGGCGTACAGTGTATGTTGGTCGCCGCCATGGTGGCGACAGGAGCATGCCCCCGGCGTCCCGAGTCATCTGCGCCGCCGTTCTTCACGCTCATGCCAGCGTCGCGGATTGTTGAGGATATATTGGGTCCTCTGGTCATATTCGAACTGGTTGCGGATGATGCGGTCCATGAATCCCGGATACCAAAAGCTCATCTTTTTGCGCTTGACACTCTCGTCTATGCCCCGTGTGACTGCAGCTTTGAAAGATCCCACCGCCTGGCTCAAGAGAAATTCTGATGCTCTGCTTTCAACGGTCTCGCCGTCTTTGCCAGACGTACGGGCACGCGGAGCATTGGCCGTTATCTCGATAATTCCATGCACGTGATTCGGCATCACAACATACGTATGTAGGACAAGACCCGGATAACTGTATGGGATTTGTTCCCAACAGTCGACGGCGATGACGCCACTTTCGTTGTGTGCCATCTGCGCATCGACAACGCTCCCAAACACTCTTCTGAAATCCCTGACCGTTGTCGTGACGAAGTAATACCCTGGACTCGAATAATCGAATTCTGCGAGACGAAGCGATTTTTTGACATGCATGGTGTCACCTCCTGGCAACACCATAGCGCGGTGGCATTACCACCGCATTACCAGGCAAAAGGACAAAAAACCGGTGTTGCCAAAGGCAACACCGGTCACCCTCCATGATTTCGACGCCTACGGTGGGTTCAGCAGCGTATCGATGATGTTTTTGAATACCGCATAGGGTTGTGCACCGGCATACAGTCGGTCTTGGATGAGAAATGTTGGTGTGCTCCGAATGCCGATTTTCTCGGCGAGGGCCACGTCCGCCTTGATCTGGGCGAGATGGCGATTGGTGGTCAAGCAACTATCGAAATCTGCCCGGTTTATACCGATGTCGCTGGCATAATTGCCGAACATGCTCAAGTCGTCGAGCGATCCATCACGCCATTCTTGGTCACGGGCACCATCGAACAGTTGTTGGCGCATCTCGCCGAATGCACCTTGTTCGGCCGCACAATTTGCTGCTTGGGCTGCCATCAATGCACCGGGATGGATGGACATCAGTGGGTAGTCATACAGCTCGAGGTAGACCTTGCCGGTATCGACGTAGTCTCTCATCAATTGAGGGTACGTCTCACGGACGTACTGTTCACAGTATGGTCATTGATAGTCGCTGAATTCACGCATCACAATGGGTGCTTTGGGATCACCGAAGGCGCGTGGGTTTGGTGACCGTTCCGAGAGCAATGTCACCGGGCTTGCAGGGTCAACAACCGGTGCTGCAACGGGCGAGAGGCCACAACCTGCAAGCACTATCGCACAGACAATGAGGAGTGACGATGCGCGGATCATGCATGTTCCGATCGACTGACATGCGGCAACCGGACATTGGTCGTACGGCCGACCATACCCGAGCCGTCGTCACCACAATACGGACAGATAGCCCATGTCAGGTCGATGACCCGATCGCAGGCTATACAGCGCCGGCGCAGCCCTGTATGGCAATGCGGGCAGAGGATGTATTCGTGATCAATGCCACGTTGACATTGAGGGCACACGAACTGTTCCTCGATATCATGGCGCAGGTATTCTTCTTCGAGCGACCGTTCGTATCGCTCGGCAATAGTCTGGCGCGGTCGCAGCAAGGTATAAATGCCCAGGCCAGCAAACGGAATCAGCAGTGCCAGTGATACACCAAGCACCTGGAGGAGGGTTTCTTCGGTGCGTGCATGGATATCACGATACGTCCAAATGACGCTCGCCATCCAGAGCAGAACGACATACCCCGCTACGACCCATTTGAGCAAATCAAGAATAGTCCCGAGCACCCCGAGTGTTCCACCTATATCCACAATCGACTCCCCTCACAACACAAAGGACCCAGCGCAAGATGGCGTGATACTACCCTAGGACACGCGTGACCGACTCTGCATTGAGCACGAATACCGTTGCTCCACCGACCTGGACTTCGACTGGCGTTGGAGGGTAGAATTCGCCGGATTCGGCAACCGGTGGCAACGGTGAAATGTAGCGTATGCGCATGTTGCAATGCGTATGAATCAGCTGCATGACGGCGTCGACTTGGGTATCTTCGACAGCGATAAGCAGAGTGATATTGCCTTCGCGGAGGAACCCGCCTTCACTGCTGATGCGTGTCACGCGATGGCTACGGGCGGTGAGTGCATCAACCAGGTCCCCGGCATCTTGTCGTTGGACAACGGCTATCATGAGTTTCATGGGGTGGTCCTTTCAGTGACCGAAGAAATCGCTCCATGCGCGGCATGCAAGAATGGCAAGACCGATGTACGAATGTGCGCAGCCAGTGCTTCGATAGATTGCTCTGCGTCACAGGTGACCCAACGCGTGGGGTCAGCATTTGCGAGCATTTCATACCCGTGCGCTACACGTTGATGGAAGGCCAGTTCGTGTGCGTCGAGGCGATTCCATTCGATCGCAGACGCATCGGGATGAAGTTTGCGACGAAGACCAACTGCAGGATCGATGCGGAGCCAAATTGTTACGTGGGGCACAAGTCCCCCGGTCGCTTTGGTTGTCACGGTACGCAAATCTGCGAGGTCGCGTCCGAGCCCGTACCCTTGATACGCATACGTCGAATCTGCATACCGATCACAAATGACAATACCGCCTGCGGCAAGCTGGGGGCGAATGATTTGATTGACGAGTTGGGCGCGTGACGCCGAAAAGAGCAACGACTCGGCAGTCGGATCTATCTCAGTATTCTGCATGCCCAAAACGATCGAACGAATCTGGTCACCGATTGCCGTACCACCAGGTTCACGCACGTGACTGACCTGGTATCCGACCGACCGCAAATGTTCAGCCAAGAGGCGTGCTTGGGTGCTTTTGCCACACCCTTCGCTTCCCTCGAATGTGATGAACAATCCCATAATACCCTTTTTTCTGCGTCTCTGCTAGCGAGACACCTTGACGCGACGATGTGGTTCTTTGCCACGGCTTTCTGAGGTCACGTTGTAGCGTTCGGCCATTTGATGTTGGAGGCGTCGGATGATGCTCCCTTGCGGGGTGAGTTCGACCACGTTCTTCTCACCCTTGAGAACCTGATGTATTGCCGTCTCGGCCTCGAGAATCGCTTCTTGGACTTCAGGCGTTCCTGACCCAACACGGTCGTGGCCGCGGGCTGGGACTTCGATTCCAAATATATCCAACAATTGCCGTTCGATTTGAATGGCCGTCGACGCACGCAACACATATATAGGCAGATTGCGTTGTTCGGCGCCGCGCAACCGAGCCGATCCCTGCCGGTAGTAGTTTTTGATGGTCATCACCATGGTCGCCTCGTCGAGGTCACGGACCACCACTGCCGGCACGTGCAAGCCCTGGACGACTTTTTCGACCTTGTCGCGACTGAGCCCAAACGGGTAGATCCGATGCGTAATGGAGGGGCTGTGCGGGACCGCAGGGGCAACGGGTGGGATGGGGTTTGCCGCCGGGATGGTCGTCACAAATGGGTCTTGGAGGACGCCATGCAGGCGCTCGGGGGGCAGGGTCATCATCCCCATCGAACGTGCGGGGGTGCCAAAGCGATCGTTGCCACGGCCGCGACCGCCACGACGTTGGTCGGGTTGTCGGTCGAACCCAGTGTTATGCGCACGGCGAACACTCTGCGCCGATTGGCCGGCGAGACCTTCGGGCGGCTCTGACGTCACCATTTCGACCGTGATAGTCCCATCAGCTGCGCGCGTGCGGTGTTCGGCTTGGGGTGATTCACCAAGGAGCAAACTATCGACGGCTTCGCCGATGTTGTTATAGATCAGGACATCGTCCCAATTGCGGATTTCGACCAAAATATCGAACGTCGGTGGTTGTTTGCGCTCGAGCACGGTCTTTTGGGTGCCACGGCGGCGCGCTTCGTCGTCGCCCAACGTGACGGGCTGAATGCCGCCGACAAGGTCCGAAAGAGTCGGATTGACCATCAAGTTTTCGAGGAGCTGGCCGTGAGCGGTACCGATGAGCTGGACACCGCGTTCGGCGATGGTGCGCGAGGCTTGGGCTTCGAGCTCGGTACCGATTTCGTCGATGACGATGACTTCCGGCATGTGGTTTTCGACA
>CAIZHO010000115.1 GCA_903932805.1 uncultured Roseiflexaceae bacterium
AAACAACGCCGCTGCTTGGTCGTATTGGCGCAGACCGAGGCACCCCAGGGCCTCCATATAATCACAATGGAGCTGGTGACGCAGTACCGAATCGTCGGTGAACACAAGGAACGTCGGGTACGACACAGCAAAATAATCTGGCCGGAGCACGTCGTCGCGATGGAGGCGCGCATAGTCCACCAGTCGCGCGAATAATCCGGTCGCCCGTGCAGTATCACCCAGTTTGCGCCAGGCAATGCCTTGATACCAGAGCATGTCGGGTGGTTGGTCATTGTAGTACCGCGCCGAGGTAGGCTCGCTGTCGCCGCGGGTGGCATGCTGCCAGGCAGCAGTGGCTGCGTAGTGGTGACCCAATGCGGCGAGTGCCACCCCGCGCCAGTAGTGGATGTGGTTTTCGTTGCTGCCCGGTAACTTGCCCTCGCCCAGATTGTGCGGGTAAGCGATGGCCGCATCGAGTGCCGCCAGTGCTGCTGCCGCATCGCTCGGCAGCAGGGTCTGCGCCACGCCAATCAATGCCGCCACGTACTGGGCAGCCACGCGGCCTTCGCCGCCCTCCCATGGGTGGAACGAACGCCGGCGCAGGATGTCGACCGCTTCATCGTATCTGCCAGCATTGTTCAGCAGAGTCACGTATTCGATGGTCAAGTCGTCGCGTTGGTCGACCAGCGGGCGGACCCCAGTCAGTGTCTGCAGGCGGGTAGCAGGCGCATCGCCACATACACGCGCCAATTGATCGGCTTCGTAGCGCAG
Source organism: uncultured Roseiflexaceae bacterium (assembly GCA_903932805.1). Taxonomy (GTDB): domain Bacteria; phylum Chloroflexota; class Chloroflexia; order Chloroflexales; family Roseiflexaceae; genus UBA965. The sequence goes on from CAIZHO010000115.1 coordinate 751, forward strand.
CCGTGCGTCGCTCGGATCGTGCGCCAGCGCATGTGCATAGGCAGCCGTGGCGGCGCTTTGGTCACCGTGGTGGTCGGTGTAGGCGAGTCCTAGATTGCGCCATGCAATGGCGTTGGTGGGCTCGTGGGCAACGGCGTGTTGCCAACATTCGATGGCGGCATCGGGCATGCGATGGGCATACCAAAAGTTGCCCAGGTAATAACTCGCGCGGCCGTCCTTCGGTGCCTGTGCCAATGCGTGCTGCAGGACCACGACGTGCTCGAGCCGATGCGGGAAGCACCAGTCCATGCGACACGCCTGGGCTGTCTGGAGCGCACTACGGGCAGCGTCGATTTGGCCATCCTGGTGCAGCACCATTGCCCGGAGGTACTGATTGAGCGGCGCATCCTGAGGCCCTGCTGCCAGTACTGCCAGCGCACTCGCTGCATCACCGGCGTGGGTGTACTCGAGCGCCAGCGTCTCGGTCAGATGGGCGTTCCAGACCAGTGCACCGGCTACGGTCGAGGAGCCGGCGATGGTCCGTTGCTCCCAGGCGGCGCCGGGGTCCATTGGGTCGAGGGCAAGCGCTGCGTCGATGGCGGCCAAAGCAGCGGGGATATTGCCGATGCGGCGTTGCAAGGCTATCTCGAGGTGGCGCGCCTGGTGGTGACTGGCGTTGCGGCGCAGGGCACTCTGTGCCAAGCGCAGTGCGTCGCCGAGGTCGCCGCGGCGGGATTGGATGCGTGCGAGTTCGTAGAATGCGGCGTCCTGCCAGGCGGCGTTCCAGGTTGCCTTGTAGAACGCATCGAAGGCCTCGTCGTAGCGCGATTGGAAGCGCAACGCAAGACCAAGATTGTAGTACGCTTCGCCGTCGTACGGGTTCGGGTTGCGGCTGGTGATGCGCACAATCGCGCGTCGGAACGAATGCTCAGCCGCCTGGAAATCCCCCCGACGGAGCGCCAAAAGCCCCATCGCGTTATTGCAACGTCCATCGTGCGGATCGCGCCGCAATGCCTCGAGGTAGTAATCCTCGGGCTTGAAGGTCGCATGCCGATATTGCTCGAGGTGCAGTCCGTTGAGGAACAATTCGTCGGTCGAGCCTATCTCGGCCGGTGGTTTAGCCGGCGTCGCAGCCGCTGGGATATCTTGGAGTGTCGGCTTGGGCGGCGCGTAGCGCATCAGCTGCTGGCCGGTGGCACGATCCGTCACGACCAACACGAGCTCGTGTGCGGGGAACGCATCGCGCTGCGGGATGTCTTCGACCAACACCCGCACCGGGTCGAGTGCCGTCTCGCGTTGCCACAGCAATGCGCCGTTGCGTTGCAGGGTCACGGCCACGCTACGCGGACTGGTCACATAGACCCCGACGTGCGTCTGCTCGTCGCTGTGGCTCAGATGCACCACCACGTCGGTGTTGGCGTTGCTGGCCGGACCGATGCCCTTGTACGGCATAAAGTTCTGCTCGAAGCGCTTTTCTTCACCGGGCATCAACCACGAAAAATCCGGCTGGTTGTCGGTGAACGCTCCACACATGAGCTCAATGTACGGGCCGTCTTCGTCGGTCAACTGCCGATCCCACATTAACCCAAAATCGCTGTTGCCCCAGGTCCACTGCTTTTTGCCGGGCACCAGATGGTGATTGGCCACGTGCATCATGCCGGCCTGCTTGCCATGATCATAGTTGCCGACAAAGTCGTAGTCCGAATGGTAGGCCATGTACGACGTCGGCACCGGGATGTTTTTGTAGCGCGAAATGTCCGTCCCCGGCGCGTAGTTCACTTTGTAGTACGTGCCTTTTGCAATGGGGAACTCACTGACATCGCGTTTGCCGTGGTCCATCACCGCATGCACATCAGGCGGGAACACCGATTGGTAGTCGTCGTTGACATGCACGGCCGGATTGGCCCACCAGAGGAACGTCTGCGGCTCGGCGGTGCGGTTGTGCAATTGCGCCGATATCTGCAACACGGCTTTGTCAGGGTGCATCGTAAAGCCGTGCAACCCTTTGGTGAAGAACATCCGCTCGACTTCGCTACACCAGATTGTCGCACTCCCGTCGGCGTGCTCGACGATGCGCCAGTCGACCGGGTCAAACGTGCTCGGTCGGTGATGCTGCGGCCAGTTGAACTCGATCCCGCCCGAGATCCATGGTCCACCCAAGCCGACCAGGGCTGGTTTGATGACGCGGTTGTAATAGACGAAGTGGTACCCGTTTGTTTTGTCGAGCGCCATCTGGACACGCCCGCCTAACTCGGGCAGAATCATCACCTTGAGGTATGCGTTCTCGAGGAACACCGCCGTGTATGTCTGGTCGTGTTTGTCGTCCGACACACTATCGATCACGGGGTATGGATAGACCACCCCGCTACTGCCCTGATAGACGCGCTGATTCAAAAACTGCGGTTGCTTCAATGCCGCCCCAACCCCATAGGTGGGGATGACGACCGGCTCGCTCCAGGCGCGCACGCGCTCGCTCATGCGATCACTCCATCGTGGTGCAAAACAAACTGATGTGATGAGTTGTCTCGTCGTTGTCCCGTGAATGTGGCTATCGTACCATGAACAACCCGCTCCAATGATGGAGTTTTGCCTTTGATACCGAAACTCATTTAATGAGATTTTTGCGTGTTTCATGAGAAAAAGGCCCCGCCGACGCTGACCGACCACCACACATGTCCGTCAGCCCCTGTGGTGCGC
>CAIZHO010000116.1 GCA_903932805.1 uncultured Roseiflexaceae bacterium
GACTCCAACGCTGCAATGGCCGGATTGATTATGGTCACGTCGACCCACGGCGACAATGCGACGTCCCGCGTGGGCAATGCTACACCCTGATCACGCATCCGCTGTATCAGCCCCAATGCCAAACCGCCGCCTGCCGAATCGCCCATCACCTGCAGCGCTGCGCTGCCATAGTGATCGACCATACGACGATACAGCGGCTCGACGGCCGCGTAGGCATCTGTGGCACTGGCAAAGGGAATTTTGGGGTACAACGGTGCGACGACCGTCGCGCCCATTTTTTGACACAGCGCATCGATCAACTGCCAATGGAAATCCGACGCCTGATAGATGTACGCCCCGCCATGCAGATAGAGCACCGCAGTGCGCGTCGGCTGCCCTGCTGGCGTGAAGGTATACACCTGCATGCCGGATTCGTTCGTCTGCGTGACGGTTGACGTCAGCTTCAGCTTGGCCGACATCACATAGGGCTTTGGGCCGGCGGCCCGTGTATCATCCAGAATCTTCTGGACGCGCTGGGGGTCCGACATTTGCCGCTTAAGGCGCATCAGCCGGATGATCAGCCCAAATATGCGGCTACCCATACTCTGTGCCATGACACACCTCATTCCGTATGCTCCGGGGCATGCTCCCGGCCACGCATCTCCACCCGTCGCCACCATGGCGGCGACCTACAACATTCCGTACGCCGGCGGCATGCTCCCGGCCACACATCTCCACCCGTCGCCACCATGGCGGGACCTACATATTTCCCCATTCCTTCGGATTGGCGCTCCACGCTTCGACCGTTGCACGCTGCTCGGCCTTGATGTAGCCTGCAGACACAGCGGCATCGAGCACCGGCACGAGTGTGGTCAGCGCGGTCAACGGCGCGTTGGCAGCCACAAAGCGGTCGTAGGTCGCCTGCCAGCCGTACGTGAAGATACAGGCACAGGTGACGCTAGCCGCGCCTTCGCTGTATAATGCCTCGATAGCGGTCACGGCACTTTCGCCGGTCGACACGGTGTCTTCCATCAACAACACGCGCTTCCCTGCGACGCTGGCGCCTTCGATTTGGCGACCGCGTCCGTGTGCTTTGGCACCGCTGCGCACATACGCCATCGGTTTGGCAGCGCGCTCGGCCACCCAGGCCGCCCACGGGATGCCGGCGGTGGCTGTACCCGCAACGACCTCTGCAGCGCCGACCATGGCGGCGAATGCATCGCTGATGACCGTCCGGGCTGCCACATTACCCAGGAGCAAGCGGTTGTCACAATAAATAGGCGATTTTATCCCCGAGGCAAAGGTAAACGGCTCGTGCGGGCGCAATAACACTGCCTGCGCCTGCAAGAGTGCCAATGCCACGGTGGTGCGATTCGACATAGAAAAGGCTCCTGTTATGAACGTCGGACTCGACTTCGGTACCACTAATTCTAGTGCATCATTGTACGATGGTCACGCCGTCACCCTGTTGCCGCTCGACCCCAGCAGCCCCAACCCGCGAGTCATGCGCACCACGCTGTTTATGACGCGCGAAGGCGAACGCTATATCGGCCGCGATGCCATTGACCGCTTCACCACGGCCAACGTGGGCCGCAAAATCGAATACGTTTGGCGCAACTTCGGCGAGTACGAACTCGTCAACGACAAGGGCGAAATCACCAAGCAGTCCATCGGCGCACTCGTCGATGCAAACCAGCCCGGGCGCTTGTTCCAATCCCTCAAAACCCACCTGCGTGACATCGAATTCACCGATACCAACGTCTTTGGCAAGCGCTACAGCATCGAATACCTAATCGCCATTGTGCTCCGCCAAATCGTCGATCGCGTCGAAGCAATCACGCACAAACCCGTCACCCGCATGGTCATCGGCCGACCGGTCCACTACTCGAACCATCCCGATGGCGACGAGACGGCCATCGCCCGCATGACCGAAGCCTGCCACCTGGCTGATATCCCCGAGTTTGCCTTTTTGCCCGAGCCCAATGCCGCTGCACTGGCTTATGCCCGCACCGCCACCCAACGCCAAAAAGCCCTCGTCTTTGACTTCGGCGGTGGTACCCTCGACGTCACCATTATCGAGACCGACGGCAAAGGCGGCAGCGTTGTATTGTCGAACGACGGTGTGCCCGTCGGTGGAGACATCATGGACCGGCGCATCATGATGGGCAAAATGCTCCCGCACTTCGGCTCGACTGCGACCTTGGGACCGCAACGCCTGCCGTTCCCGGCGGTCATCATCGACCACCTCAGCGAATGGCAGAGCATCCTCGAGCTGTCGCACCCCAAGTTCCAGCGCATCATCGAAGAAGTGATGATGACCAGCACACAACCAGCCAAAGTCGCGCAGCTCCAAACCCTGGTCAACCAAAACTACGCGCTGCCGTTGTACGAAATCGTCGAGAAAACCAAGGTCGCCCTCAGTAGCCAAGCACAAGCCGACGTCGCCATGCACGTGCCGGGTATCGACATCGATCAGACCGTCGAACGCTGGGACTTCGAGCGCATGATAGGACCCGACGTGCGCACCGTTGCCGCCTGCATCGACCGGGCTTTGGCCTCAGCTAGCCTGTCACCGGCAGACATCCACATTGTCCTGCGCACCGGCGGCTCGTCCCGTATTCCCGTTTTTGTGAACATGCTGACTGCCAAATTTGGCTCGGCCGCCATGGTCGAGATGGATCCGTTCACCGGCGTGGCCCAAGGCCTCGGCATCGCCGCCAACGATGATGCACTGTTTGCCGAGTTACAGGCGCGATTGCACCCATAGCACCACGGCATGCCGTGGTGCTATGGGTGATTGCATGCCGTGGTGCTATGGGTAACATCCATTACGCATACGGACGCGTTGGATTCGTTTCTATGTATCGACGAATACGATCCAAGCGCGATTCTGTGCCGATCACATGGGTCCAACTCCTCGGGTGCCACACCGAGGGCAATCCAAAGCCCAGTTGTCTGTGTGCAATATTCGTCACCGCAGATTTGAACGAACGTACCGCGGTCGGGATCGATCCAGCAACCGGTTTTCCAAATGCCTCGGGACGATAATCAGTGAATGGCATCGTCGTCCACAGAATGCCATGGATATGATTGGGCATGACGATGAAGACATCAGGCAGTACGTGCGCAAAATGCATCGGAATTCCAAACCACGTCTGCGTTACCAAAGAACCCAACCGATTGAGCTTTGTCCGGCCGGCCAACACCTCACCAAACAAATCCCGACGATCGCGTGCCACTATCGTCACGAAAAACGCATTCGGCTGCCGATAATCAAACCCAGGAATACACATTCTCGGCATACGCACCTCCTGCTGGTTCTACCGCTGGAACCAGCCAAAAAGGTACGGGCGCACCCCACCGCACAAAACAGAGCACCACGGCATGCCGTGGTGCTCTGTTTGAATTGCTCATGCCTCGGTGTGATTAGCCGAGGGTCTTCTGGTGGCAGGTGCGGTGGTGGTAGGTCTTGTTGCGGCGGCGATCATCCATCAAGACAATCATTTCGCGGTCGTTCATGATGCGCTCGTTGCAGTTGGCGCAGGTGTGGTCGGTGGCGCGGCCGCTCTTGTCACGTGACGTGACGTCTGTCTTGGACTTGCCCTTGGTTTCTTTGGCCATGATAGTACTCCATGTAGCATTGGCAACAACTGCACCCAGTATAGCATACAAAATAATCCGTCTGCAGGGGTGACTGCATGAATTATGCTATACTTGCCGTATTGTCATGACGAAGACACGTCTGCCATGGATTCGACCGTCCCAGCGAGTGCGCGCATGGTGTGAGGCGCATCGGTTGCCGTTGTAGATATCCCTTCCGAGCAGGAGGCCCAAGCCGCACCGCGGTGTGTAAGCCGACCGGGTACCCTCCGTTAGCAGGGCACGGCGTGTCAGCGCCGACAAGTGGTCATGCAGGGCATGACAATCAGGGTGGTACCGCGGGGTTTTTGACCTCGTCCCTGTCTGCAGGGACGGGTATTTTTGCATTCATTTTTCGGGAGCAAACCTATGAGTTTTCGTGCTGTCGACACACGTGCGTCGTTCGTCGCCCTCGAAGATCGCATCGGCGATTATTGGCGTTCCAACGACATCAAAAAGCAGGCACTGGCCCACGGTGACCATGCCAAACCATTCATCTTCTTCGAAGGACCACCCACCGCCAACGGCAAGCCGGGCGTGCACCACGTCGAAGCCCGCGTCTCCAAAGACATCATCATTCGCTACCATCGCATGTGCGGCGAGCACGTCATCGGCGCCCGCGGTGGCTGGGATACCCACGGCCTCCCGGTAGAAATCGAGGTCGAAAAGAAGCTCGGCTTCGCCGGCAAACCCGACATCGAACGCTTCGGCATCGCAGCCTTCAACGCCGAATGCAAATCTTCGGTCCAGACCTACATCAGCGAATGGGAGCGCATGACCGACCGTATCGCCTATTGGATCGATATGGAAAAGCCGTACAGCACCTTCGACAACTCGTACATCGAGTCCCTCTGGTGGATCCTGCGCCAGTTCTGGGACCGCGATCTGCTCTTCCGCGATTACAAAGTCACCATGCACTGCCCGCGCTGTGGCACCACCTTGTCCGACGCCGAAGTCAATCAGGGCTACGAGGACGACGTTGACGACCCATCGGTCTGGCTGCGCTTCCGCCTTGACCCGAGCGGACATCCCCTCGACGCAGCCCTGGCCGGCGCCGCCTTTCTCGCCTGGACCACCACACCCTGGACCCTGCCTGCCAACGTCGCCCTGGCCGTCAATCCCGACGCCGACTACGTCTTGGCCGAATGTGGCCCCGACGGTGCCCGCGAGCGCGTCATCTTGGCAGCGAGCCTGGCCACCACCGTGCTTGGCGAAAACCACACCGTCGTATCTACCTACACCGGTAGCCAATTGGCCGGTGCGCGCTACACGCGCCTCTTCGACGGCGTCCCCGGACCCGGCGACAAACCCGACCTGAGCACCGGCTACCGCGTCATCGGCGACGACTTCGTGTCGCTCGACGACGGCACCGGCATCGTACACATTGCCCCTGCCTACGGCGACTTGGATGTGGGCCGCAAACACGGCCTGCCGACCCTCTTTTCGGTCGATCTGAACGGCAACACGATGCCGCAGTTCGAGCCGATGGGCTTCGCCAATATGTTCTTCAAGGCCGCCGATCCGGTCATTACCAAGTTCCTCAAAGAGCGCGGCGATTTGTTCAAAAGCGCCCGCGTCAAGCACACCTACCCCTTCTGCTGGCGCTGCAAAACGCCGTTGTTGTTCTACGCAAAACCCAGCTGGTATATCCGCACCACAGCCCTCAAAGACCGCTTGGTCGCAACCAACCAAGAAGTCCATTGGGTGCCCGATCACATCCAGAACGGCCGCTTCGGCAATTGGCTGGCCAACAACATCGACTGGGCCATCAGCCGCGAACGCTATTGGGGCACCCCGTTGCCCATCTGGGTGTCAGACGACGGCAAGCACAGCGAGTGCATCGGCTCGGTCGCCGAGCTCGAGGCCAAAGTCGGTCGTTCGCTCAGCGAACTCGACCTGCACCGCCCGTATGTCGACGACGTGACCTGGCAAGACCCCATCCACGGTACCATGCGCCGCATCCCCGATGTGGCCGACTGCTGGTTCGACTCGGGCGCCATGCCAGTGGCACAATGGCACTACCCGTTCGAAAACAAAGAACTCTTCGAGAAGTACGCCGGCCAGGCCGACTACATCTCCGAAGCCATCGACCAGACACGTGGCTGGTTCTACACCCTGCATGCCGTGTCGACCCTGTTGTTTGACCGCCCCGCCTACAAAAACGTCATCTGCCTCGGGCATATCCTCGACGGCAAGGGCGAAAAGATGTCCAAATCGCGCGGCAATATCGTCAACCCGTGGGAAATCATCGACGAGTTTGGTACCGACGCAGTGCGCTGGTATATGTTCGCCTCGGCACCGCCGTACAATCCCCGCCGCTTCTCACGCGAGCTGGTCGGCGACATGCTACGCCAATTCACACTCACCCTGTGGAACACCTATTCGTTCTTTGTGACCTACGCCAACCTCGACGGCTGGACGCCTGCCGGCCTCCTCAACGCCGACGGCTCGCTGACACTCGATGTCGCCACGCTCACCAACCCACTCGACCGCTGGGCACTTGCACGCCTCGACCATCTGGTGCGTACCGTCAGCAGCGAGCTCGACAGCTACGACATCCATGCCCCAGCAAAGGCCATCGAACGCTTTGTCGAAGAGCTGTCGAACTGGTACGTGCGCCGCAGCCGGCGCCGCTTCTGGAAGACCGAAAACGACGGTGACACACAGGCCGCCTACGCCACGCTGTACACCTGTCTGGTGACCCTCAGCAAGCTGTTGGCACCCTTCATGCCCTTCATCGCCGAAGAAATGTACAGCAACCTGGTCCTCTCCAAGGCCCCCAACGCCGGTCCGTCGGTCCACATGGCCAAATGGCCACAGAGTGTGCCCGCCTGGCGCGACGACACCCTGGTGGCCAGCATCGACGTCGTCCAGACGTTGGTCGGCCTCGGCCGGGCAGCCCGCCGTACCGCCGCCCTCAAGATCCGCCAGCCACTGCCCGCCATCCTAGTGCGCGTCCCCTCGGCCGTGGCTGCAGCGATGCCTGCGTTCGAAAGCGACATCCGCGAGGAGCTCAACGTCAAGTCTGTCCGCTGGCTCGAGACCGGCGCGACCTTCATCGACTACCGCTTCAAACCCAATCTGCGCACCGTCGGCAAGAAATACGGCAAATTGGTGCCCGCCCTCGGGGAAGCCCTCAAAGCCCTCAGCGGAGACCACGCTCGTGCCATTGCCGTCGCAGTCGAACAAGGGAACTCCTTCGACCTCGTCGTCGACGGTCAGACCTTGCGCATTAGCCCCGACGAAGTCTTGGTCGAGACGTCATCGCCCGATGGCTACGCCGTCGCCGAAGAAAACGGCGTCTTGGCGGCCCTCGACACCACCCTGACCCCCGAGCTCATCGCCGAAGGCATCGCCCGCGAGGTCGTCCGCTACATCCAAGACGCCCGCAAAAACGCTGGCTTTGCTATCTCGGACCGCATCACCGTCGCTATCGACGGCGTCAGCGGCAACGCCAACCTCGAAGCCACCATCGCCCTCTGGCACGACTACATCTGCACCGAGACCCTGGCAGATCAACTTGTGCTCGGCACATCACACCCCGGCGCCCACAGCGAATCGCTCGAGCTCGACGCCGTCACCCTTACCATCGCCATCACCAAGGCCTAACGAGGACCCAACCCGCGTCTGCACATGGTGCAGACGCGGGTTTTTTGTGTTTCAAGCACGTTCTTTTCGTTTCTGGTCACTGCTGCCGTTGTCTGTTGCGTTCCTCGCGCTGACAAATCGTTCTACGGGTGTAGCAGTGCATTGCATTCTTCGGATGGCGATGCTTGCAGCCTTCCTGCAAACCTGCCCGCTTCCACGTATTCGCTCTCATCAATCCGTTGTTGACATTGATAATTTAACACTGTATATTTACATTGTTAACCAACAAGGAAACGCCAATGGTTCGACCCACCAAACAGACCCAACACAGTGACCTCAAGGTAGCCATCATCGCAACGGCGTGGGCGCACATCAGCACAACGGGAGCAGCAATGCTATCACTCCGGGCAATTGCCCGTGATTTGCAGATTAGTGCACCGGCGATTTATCACTACTACCCCGATCGCGACGCGCTGGTGACTGCCCTCATCATCGAGTCATACACATCGCTGGCAGATCACCAGTTCCATGCGCGCGACACCTGCAACGATGGTGACATTGTGGCACTCTTGCAGGCCACGGGCACTGCATACCGCGACTGGGCGTTGGCGCATCCACAGCACTATCAACTCATTTTCGGCACACCGTTGCCGGGATACCACGCACCTGTCGCAGCGGTCCGACCCGCTGCTGCGCGTTCGTTGGGAGTACTGATACAAATCATTGAGCAGGCACGCCGGGCTGGTCGTCTCAATGTCGCACATGCGCCCATTCTGGCAACGACGCACACCCCAGAATTTGTTGCATGGCAGCAATACACCGGTGCGCACCACCTCCAATCGTTGGTAGTGGCACAGGCAATCTGGGGGCGGCTCCATGGGCTCGTATCGCTCGAACTTTCGTGTAGCATGCCACTTTTTGCGGCAACGGCCGAAGCCCTCTACAACGCCGAACTCGCGGCCGTACGCTGGACATACCTACGCGCCGAACGCGTCGAAATCTGATAGTTGGGAAAGCCATGCTATACATTCATGCAGGTCGATTCACGGCCCAGTCCGATCACCCGTTTGTCGTATTCCTCATCGGCATGCGTGTCAATCAGTGGTGGCGTGTCGACAAATGGCTCCCCGTGGCACAGGCAATGGGACCGATGATACGCACCCTGATGAGCAATCCCGACAAAGGCTTGCTCCATGTCGAGTACTTTGCCAATCTGCGCGGGCCGTTGCTGGTGCAGTATTGGCGGTCGTTTGATGCACTCGAGGCATTCGCCAACGACCCTGCCGATCCACATCACGCTGCATGGAGGGCGTTCAACCATGCAGTCGGCGCGAGTGGCATCGTGGGCATCTGGCACGAGACCTACTTGGTTGAACCTCATCAGTACGAATGCGTCTACGGCAATATGCCGCGCTTTGGCTTGGGCGCCGCACACACACATATACCAGCGGTTGGGCAACGCAACGCCGCACGCACACGACTTTACGCCAATCAATAGGAGCCAAAGGACAACGCAATGCATACGCCACACGTGATCCTCGGGACCGGCGCTATCGGGCGCGCAATCATGCACGAACTCTTGGCGCAGGGCGAAGCAGTCCGCATGGTCAATCGCAGCGGACATATGGTCGAGTGTCCCACCGCAGTCGCTGTTGTGGCAGCAGACTTGTACGACCCCGCTGCGGTACAACGGGTTTGTGCCGATGCCCGCGTCGTCTATCACACCGCACAACCTGCGTACCACGCCTGGGTGACGCAGTTCCCAGCACTCCAAACCGCCATCCTGACGGGGTTGACGGGCAGCACTGCCAAACTCGTTCTCGCCGAAAACCTCTACATGTACGGCGACACCCACGGCGCCCCCATGAGCGAAGATACGCCACACCATGCGCATACACGCAAAGGTCGAGTACGCAGCACCATCAGTCAACAGGCGTTTGCAGCGCATCACGCAGGTGCGGTCCGTGTCACCAGCGCCCGTGGTTCTGACTACTTTGGCCCATGGGGACTCGGTGCGGCGCTGGGAGAACGTGCATTTATCCCGTTGATACAGGGCAAAAAAGCCAACCTCTTGGGGAACGTCCACATCCCGCACACCCAAACGTACATCCCCGACTTTGGCCGCGCGATGGTCATACTTGGCACTGATGACCGTGCCGATGGGCATGCCTGGCATGTACCCAATGACCAGCCTGCCATCAGTCAACACGAGATCATGGTGCGCGCGGCACGGATCCTCAATCAACCGTTACGCTATAGCGCGATTGGCACCACGATGCTCCGGATTGCCGGCCTTTTTTCGCCCGCAATCCGCGAAACGGTAGAAATGATGTACGAATTCGAACAGCCGTTCATCGTGAACGCAGAACGCTTCGAACAGACCTTTGGCATGCAGGCGACACCCATCGATGACGCACTCGCCACCACGATCGCGTGGTATCAAACCCACATACAGAGAACAACACACGCGTAGAAAGGGCATGTATGGCTACAGGCGCACCGTTCGAGGGACATCACTACATGAATCTCGTGACCTATCGGTTATCGGGTCACACAGTCGCCACACCGGTCTGGTTTGTGCTCGAAGATGACACAATCTACGTCGCCACCAGCCGAAATGCAGGAAAAGTCAAGCGCATCCGCAATACGCCTCAGGTCCTGGTTGAACCGTGTGATGCGCGCGGGACTGCGCTTGGTCCACGTGTGAGCGCCCATGCACGTATCGTTGATGGAACAGAACACGCACGGATCAACACGCTATTTAACACGAAATATGGGCTCATGAAGCGCTTGTTTGACCTCGTTTCTTTGGTCAGCGGACGCTCCAAAACCGGACATGATGTGGTCGCGATTTCTCTCGATTCGTGACTATCCAGGGTGCGCGCAACAAAGAATGGAGATGCATCATGCGTGTCATACGAATTCCATTGCGTTTTTCAAATGCCTATCTCGTCATTGATCAGTCCGCCATTTTGGTCGATGCAGGATTCACCGGTGATGCGGATTCCATTATCCAAGCCATCATCGTCGCAGGCATCTCGCCGTACGAGATACAGCTCTTGATCCATACACATGGCCACATCGACCACGCTGGCGCCACTGCAGAGCTCCAGCGCCGGCTTGCCCTGCGCACGTTGGTTCATAC
>CAIZHO010000117.1 GCA_903932805.1 uncultured Roseiflexaceae bacterium
ATTCCACGCGATGCAAGTGGCATAAGTGTACGCAGGTGCAATATTTCAGAACCAGAGAGGGTTGCCATTTCTGCAGCTTCTACATACGAAAGCTCTGGAAGCGGCATTGCATCGGGCACAATCTTCGGATCAGCCGTCAATATCCCATCAACATCGGTCCATAGACACACCTCGGTTGCATTGACCGCAGCACCAATTAACGCTGCCGTGTAATCCCCGCCGCCACGTCCGAGGGTAGTGACGATGCCGGTGCGGGTAGCACCTGTATACCCGGTGACCACCGGTATGATGCCCGCTTGAAGCATCGGCAAAAGCCGTTCGTTGATACGGACAAACGACTCGTCGAGGTACGGACGAGCAACCCCGTAATGTGCGTCGGTGACAATCAGTTCTGTGGCATCAATCATTTGTGCAGCGACACCGCTTTGTCGGAGGATTACTGCAACGATAAGCGCAGCAAACCTCTCGCCAAGGCTTGCAATTGCATCAATACCCCGTGCTGAGTACTCTCCGAGCGTTGCCATGGCACGGGTCATGCGATCGAGGTGTTTGAGCTGCTCCGAAAGTCGCTGGAACAGCATTTCGCGCTCCCAGTCATCAGTCACGAGCTTTTCGGCGATTTGTCGGTGGCGATTCCATAATTCACGACGGGCGATGTCCGCTTCTTGTTCACCACCATGCGCTGCAGCACGGGCAGCGCGGAGTAATGCATCGGTGATGCCCGGCAACGCACTACAAACCACAACGATTGATGGATCTATTGCATGCTGTGCTTTGATCAGACGGACGGTGTCACGGACGCGGAGAACATCAGCAAATGCAATAGCACCAAATTTCATAATACGCATGATGCCCTCGCATTCTGCTGGGGTGATTACGCGGTACGGAGCCGTGCCTGCGCTACCACCAATGGAATAGCTTTCGTCCACCCGACGGTCATAATGTGCACACCGCGAACGCCTTCAATCGCAAGCGCTGCTTGGCACAATTCGGCTGCTATTGCAACACCTTCGGCTTCGGGATCGGTGGCTGCTTCCATACGAGCAATGACTGATTCGGGTACGCGCGAACCTGGTAGATGATCACGGAGAAATCGGGCTGATTGTGCTGATTTGATGACCATGATGCCCGCCATAATCGGTGCAGCTTGATGAATACCGAGGCTACGTACATCGTGCATCCACTCGGCAAACTTGCTGATGTCAAAAATAATCTGGGTTTGCACAAACTCTGCACCGAATTGGATTTTGCGTTCAAGGCGAGCCGCACGTTCAATATTGGGATTTGCAACACAGCCAATAAAATACTGCGGCGGCATGCTCAATGCGGTACCAGATTCGAAGATTGCCTGATCGCGCATGGTACGGAGTGTTTTGATGAGTTGAAACGAATTCAAATCAAGCACGTTTTTTGCTTCCGGGTGATCTCCAATTTTGGGATGGTCACCAGTCATCGCAAGGATGTTTGTGACCCCGCAGGCAGCACCACCCAACGCATCTGCTTGGAGCGCGATGCGATTCCGGTGTTGGCAGGTCATCTGGGCAACAACCTCGTATCCGTGCTGACGGAGCAGAATCGCCGCAGTCATTGCTGACATGCGGCCCAACCCACGTTGGTTATCTGTTAAGTTCAATGCATCAACCGAATCACCAATCCCTGCCGCCACACGAAGCAATGTGTCCGGTGACGCACCTTTGGGCGGTGCGATCTCACCAGTGATAACCGGTTTGCCCGCTGCGAGTTTTTCTTGAAGTCGACTATAGAACATGTATTCCTCAACCATAGGCGGGTACCGGCAATGCCAGAAGCCGCAGCGCCTTGCGCAGTATTTATTGTGCTATCCCAACCGCAGTGGTTTTGCCCCGCATTTCGACCGATTTGGTTCCGTCACGTTCAACCCAGACGCCACATTCACTGCCGTCTTGTGACTCGCCGAGGGTCATCGTGCTTCCATCAAACTGTAGTGCGGGGTGGTACCACTTGTAGACCTTTTCAGCCTCACCAACAACATAATGCCCAATCAACGAACGACGAAACCGCTGGGTGCTGGAGTTGGGATAACTCCCATGGATCAGCTGCCCATTGAAAAACAACACATCCCCAGCGTGCATCCGGACCGGCTGTGCATGCATCCCTTCGGGCAACGGGACCGTCACATCGGTAAAACTTTGTGCCGGATCAGCGGGTACGGTGCACAACACGGGCAATTGGTGACTGCCGGGGACTACTTGCAAACATCCATTTTCCTCGTCGCAATCATCCAATGCGAGCCACGCTGCAACACAAGTCCCTGGTTCGACCCGCAGATAATACTGGTCTTGGTGGAGCGCTTGACCACGTGCGGTCGGAGGTTTGAAGTAAATCATGGTCTGCACTGCATACGGCAAACGACCCAGAATCTGCTCCATCGCAGCGCCGATACGGGCATCGAGGAGAAATTGCAAACTACGTGTATCCCAACGATGCATCTGCAGCATCCGCGGGTAGCGGCGTAGTGGGTCAAGGTCTGCTAACCCTGCAGTGTCGCCTTGATCTCGCCGTGCATCGTTCAACGCCATAAAATGGTTGTTCAGCGTTGTGACTTCGTCACTGCTAAACATCTGCGGGGATAACGCATATCCGTCACGAGCAAATTGCATCTCCAATGATGTGTCACTCATGTGTACCTCACAGCTTAGTCGACGAACAATGGCGTCATCATCTGGTGTTTGAGAAGTTGTTGCATGGCGAGATCAGACGGGGCATGCACATAACGCTCCGCTGCATCGAACACACGTGGCAATACTGCAATGTCTCCGACCGTGTTCAAAAAGACCCCCTTACGACCGAACACCCAATGTACTGCGGCATCGATGTGCTCTTGTTCGAGGAGTGGCTCGTACCATGTGGCAGTATAGCGATCAACCCCTTCGGCCCACGGACGACGCACAATTGCTTTGATTGTCTGAACGGCGACATTCCGCTCACGACAGCGGTTCAGGAGCTTTTCAAAATCTGCTGCATACTGCGGATTCTGCATCATGATATAGCTATATGGTAACAAGACACTCTCAAAATCGAACCGTTCGAGTGATTCGAAATGCCGTTTCGCCACTTGCAATCCATGACCAGTCACACCACTCTGCTTGACGAGACCTGCTTGCTTCGCCTCGATGCACGCCTGGAGTGCGCCATCAGGCCCCATAGCAGTGTCCCATTCTGATTGATCAACCAGGTTATGGAGTTGAATCAAATCGATGTAATCGACACCCATGCGCTTCAGTGACATATGGATCTGATCGCGAGCGTCGGCATAGGTACGTTCACCAGTTTTGGTGGCAAGAAAAAACCGATCACGTCG
>CAIZHO010000118.1 GCA_903932805.1 uncultured Roseiflexaceae bacterium
GTGGAGCCAACGATGGACCCATTCGCGGTTCCCGCTCGAACCAACCGTCAACGTGATGCCGTGTGCAATCGCATAATCGAACAATGCATGCACGCCGGGCCGGATGGGTTGTGTGCTGCAGTGCTCGAGGAGTCGCTGGTGATTGTGGGCCTTCCAATGCGCTCGGTCGATGGAACGGCCCAACCGTGCTTCGAGGGCGTCGTACGCATTAAATCCGCCCGTGGTGCCCAGACCAGTGCGCCATTCGGTGAGCTCGAGCACCTGGTCGTGGGCCTTCCACATTTCGTCGACGACGACAAAATCTTGTGACTCGGTGTCGAGAATGGTACCGTCGAAATCAAAAATAAACGTTCGTATGGGCATGCACTCCCCCGTCTTGGTATGATGCTGTATCGTACCACGGGAGAGAAACGATGAACACACAGCAGAGCGGTGCAGTGATTGCCGTGACTGGTGGGGCACATCGCCTCGGGGCAGCCATTGTGCAGTGTGCCGCACAGCAGCAGATGCGCGTGGCGGTGCATTACCATCAGGCATACAACGACGCAATCGCATTGGCTGATACATTGCGGGCAGCGGGATCTGAGGTGTTTCTGTATCAGGCAGATTTCATGCAGCCTGGTGCAGCGGCGGGATTCGTCGACGCGGTCGGTGCGCACTATGGGCAACTCGATGTGTTGGTCAACAACGCAGGCATCTGGGGGAGGACCCCGTTCGACACCGCCACAGGAGCAGATTTTGGGCGGTTCAACCGCATCAATGTCGAGGCTGCGTTCGAGGCCATCCAAGCGGCCCGGCCTTGGTTGGCAGCACGACAGGGAGCGGTCATCAATATCTGTGACGCAGGGGTTTATCGCCCGTGGCGTGCCTATGCACCATATCTCGCCAGCAAGGGAGCGTTGACGCAACTGACACATAGTTTGGCACTCGAGCTGGCGCCCGATATCCGCGTTAACGGGGTAGCCCCCGGGTTGGCGTTGATCCCGGAGGACTGGGATGCACAACGGACCGCCCAGGCGAGTGCGCACATCCCGCTCAAGCGGGCGGGCACGGCAGCAGATGTCGCGCAGGCGGTGCTCTATCTAGCCGAGGCGCGCTATGTGACCGGGGTTATCTTGCCGGTCGATGGCGGGGTAACGCTGCGCTGAGTTATTTGGGGCGGACTTGGCCTGCGGGTCGGCGTTCGCCGCTCTCTTCGTCGGTCGTGCCTGCTTCGGATGCGATGCGATCATGCAGCCGCGCAATGGCACTATCGGTGATGCGCGTGCCCCACAATGCCAAGAACATGCCGAAAAAGAAGATCATCACGATCTCGAAGAGTGTCGCAAACACAAACAACGCCGAGCCAATCACGAGGATGACCAATGCAGCACCTGCTACCGAGAACATGAGCCCCAAGGCATTGCGAAAAATCTTGCCGAGAGGGGCATTGCCCAGGATCTCGTGTACAGGCAACAGAAATGCAAGTAAGGTCAGCCACAAGAGTGCAACATCGACGAAAAAGAACGCCACGAAGTACGCATAGGCAAAATCGGTCTGGTTCGAATAGAACCAAATGTTGACAAGACAGGTATAAAACACCCCGGCCCAGACATACATCACGAGCACCCGCTGGCCCATATTGACCCGTACTCCACTGAGCAGTTCACGCCATGGCGTGGCTTTGCCATCGACAAATCGGCGTGCCAGGGTGGTCAGCCCGCCGCTGGCAAGCGCAAATGGGAGCGGTGCCAATACTGCACAGACAATCATGCCCAAATAGAGCTCGCGTTGGGCAAACACCACGGCAAGGTACGGCAATGGAATTGCCACCGCGCACCAGAGCGCATTGGCTGCAACCACCAAAAACAACTCTTCGAAGATGTCGATGCAGGCGGCCCAAAATGTGCGAAATGCATTCATGCGTGCCTCACTGTGTACGTCGGGCTGCCATCACAGCAGCGAGACGGCGGATGTTTTGGAGCTCTTGCCAGGGCCATGGGGCTGGTGCGAGGAGTGCTTCGATGACGGTATCAGGCGCAGTCCGCCGGTGTTGGATTGCACGACGCTGTGTCAACAGAACGGGTACGTCGGCGATATTCGAAAACCGCCCTGCAATACCAGACCAACTACCCTGTATTGCAAGCGCGATGCACGCCGCCAACTCGTACGCCA
>CAIZHO010000119.1 GCA_903932805.1 uncultured Roseiflexaceae bacterium
CCATAAACTAGTTGCGACGCTCTTTGATGCGTGCTGCCTTGCCTGTGAGACCACGGAGGTAGAACAGACGTGAACGACGCACCTTACCACGACGGGTAATCGTAATGGAGTCGACCCGTGGTGCATGGATGAGGAACGTACGCTCTACACCAATACCGTGTGATGCCATTCGGCGAACCGTGAAGTTGGCATTGATGCCACCGGAACGCTTGCGAATAACGACACCTTCGAAGTCCTGGACACGCTCGCGGCTGCCTTCGACCACACGTACACCAACGCGTACGGTATCGCCCTCACGGAACTCAGGCACCGATTCTTTCATCTGACGCTGCTCAATGGCGTCCATGATTTGCTGCGACATTGTTTTCGTCGCTCCTTCAGTAAAGCGTATACATGTAATGGCGGCACGTCAGAACGTGCACATTGCTCACTACTATAGCATAGCCGTGCATCAAGGGCAAATGCGCAACGTCTCTCGAGGATCTTATGGTCCCTATAAATGATGCGACGCTCATCTCAGCATGAGTCAATGCCCAACATATATACGCTAAAATAGATGCAGGATGGTCAACACCTGAGGTACCAGCGTGGAAAACGTCGTAGATGCAGTCCGTGGGATGCGAGATGTCTTGCCCGAAGAAGTCCTCCGTCACCAACACATCTTGGCTCAGCTCAACAGCGTTTTGGTTGGCCATGGCTATCAAGCAATCGATTTACCGCTGCTTGAACATCGCGATCTCTATGTGAGAAAGCTGGGCGAAGAACTCGCCGGCAAGATATACGAGTTTTCGTTCCATGGCCGCGACCTCGTGTTGCGCCCCGAATGGACTGCCTCGGTATTGCGTGCGTATATCAGCAAGATGTCCGATAGCGCGTTGCCGTTGCGGCTCCGCTATAACGGTCCGGTATTCCGCTACGAGCGCCCGCAGCGTGGTACGTGGCGGCAGTTTACCCAACTCGGTGTCGAATGCATCGGAGCGACTGCTCCGCGTGCCGATGCCGAGGTGCTCGGTATGGCCTGTGCGGGACTGGCTGCTGCCGACGTTGCAGGGTATCGCATCACCCTCGGGCACATCGGCATAATTCGGGCACTGCTTGGGTCGCTCGGGGTGAGTGAGCGTACCCGTAGTGTGCTCACCTGGAGTCTCGAGCGGATGCGCGCGCGTGGCGTTGATGCGGTGCGCGATGCACTGCTCAACGAAATAGAAGGCGAGCGCGAGGGCTTTGATACGACGCTCCTCGATGGGCTCGACGACGCACAGGCCGAAGGTTTACTCCTGCACACGTTGCGCTCGATCGGGGTCAATCTCCAATTTGGGACGCGCCCCCCCGAAGAAATCGTCCAACGACTTGTCCGCACTATGCGCCGAACCGACCAACGGGCAACCATTGAGCGTGCGATTGCTTTTCTGGCAGAGTTGAGCGTCATCCGCGGTGCCCCGGTACCAACCTTAATGGCGTTGCGCACGTTGGTGGGTCGCTATGACCTGCCCGATCCGGGATTCGACGAGCTGCAATCACTCATCGACACCCTGCCGCTCCATGGTGTATCGCTCGAAGCGGTCACCCTCGATTTCGGGCTGGGTCGTGGCCTGCATTACTACACCGGCATGATGTTTGAAATCGATGATGTCAGCGGCATGCAAATCTGCGGCGGCGGCCGCTACGACGAGCTTGTCACCGCACTCGGCGGCAAACATGCTGTTCCGGCGGTTGGCTTTGCGTATGGCGTCGAACGCGTGGTGCTGGCGAGTCAGACTGCCATGCGTCCACAGTCCCGCCTGGTGCAAGTAATTTGTGATGACGAAGCCAGCTACGCATACGCGGTTTCTGTTGCCTCGCAGCTCCGTCAGACAGGATACGCAGTGGCACTCGATGTGCGTGAACAACCGGTGCACACACACGTCCGCGATGCGCTCCGTCGCGGTGCGGTGTGTCTCGTCGTGTCGAACAGCGACCCTGCTGCAGGGACCGTGCAGTGGCGTGACCAACGCGATGCCCGGGTACTCTCGGTGCCGGCATGTATCGCCGAACTGGAGGCGCAACGGTGAAAATAGCAGTCATCGGCGCAGGCGGTGTGGGGGCATATATCGGGGCGGTGTTTGCGCGCGCAGGGCATCCGGTCGCGCTGGTCGCACGTGGCGCCCATGCCGAGGCGATGGCAGTCAATGGCATTACCATCCACGCGCCGACACAGACCTGGCACGCACGTCCTGCGATGGTCACAGACGACTGTGCGACGGTTGGTACCGCCGATGTGGTCTTTGTCTGCCTCAAAACCTACCAACTCGATGCACTGTTGCCTGCTTTGCCATTGCTGATCGGTCCACGGACCGTCGTTGTGACTCTCCAAAACGGCATTGATGCGTATGCAACCGTCGCAGCGACCATCGGCGCCGAACGGACGCTGGCTGGGCTCGTCTATTGCGAACTGCATGTCGAGTCACCGGGCGTGATCCGTAGTGGGATCGAACCGGTGCGGCTGGTCTTTGGCCCCATCCCCCCAACCGTGCCGTCTGCAGTCGCCCACGCGTTGCAGTCAGCGGCAAGCCAGGCTGGCATGGATGTGACCTGTGTGCCAGACGGTCGTGTCGTGGTCTGGCGCAAAGCGATATTTGTGGCGGCGATGAGTGCGATAACGACCATTAGCGGTGCCGGCATGGGATTGCTTCGTGACGATGCAGAAGCACAGATCATGGTGACTGCCGCGTTGACCGAGGCACGTTCCGTCGCTCAAGCAGAAGGAATGGAGTTTGCGGATGATCCGGTTGCATCGGCACTCGCGATTGCCGCGAGCATGCCCGCTACTGCCCGTTCGTCGATGTCACGCGACGACGCAGCAGGGCGACCACTCGAACACGAAGCACTGAGTGGTGCCATTGTACGGCGTGGCCGTGCCGTCGGGGTACCGACACCCGTCAACCAGGCACTTTACACCCTCTTACGACTCAAAATAGCGGCGCGTACGGAACAAGCGAGGACACAATGACGACAGTGCCATGGGGACGATACACAGAGCTCCACCCCGACAGCCTCGCCGATATTCTGACAACCCACCCGTTGGCAATCCTTCCATGGGGGGCACTCGAGTGGCATGGTGCACATCTGCCGTTGGGGATGGATGGCATTGCAGCGCAATATGTTGCCGACCACGTGGTCACACGCAGTGGTGGTGTGCTCCTGCCCATGACCTGGTGGCCGATGACGACGCTGCCCCATCGGTTTTCGCTCGCACTCAAGACAGACACTCTGCTCCAGGTGCTCGACGATATGTATGCGAGCTTGGCCACGGCGGGTTTTCGCCACATTCTGCTGCTGAGTGGACACTATGCACAGGGGCACGAAATCGAACTCATGAAGAGTGCGCTATTGGCGTACGAAAGATATGGGTTGTTGGTGTTGACGCTCCCACCTGCTGCGGTGGTCAACGAGGACTACCTCGACCATGCTGGTCGCTGGGAGACCGCCCAGACCCTCGCCATCCGACCTGATTTGGTGCGCCTCGATGCGCTGGGTCCTGCACCATTGCAGCCACGCGAATGGGCGGTGCTTGGCCAAGATCCGCGGCTGGCACGCGCTGCCGAAGGGCAACAGCTGCTCGACGACGCGGTCACGGGGATTGTGCGTTGGATCGAACGCCTGCGCCAGCCCGATGGCTATGCGTTTTTGCAAGAGCTCTACAGGCGCCGCACCGACGGCTATGCAGCCTATGCCGACACCTATCACCGCACCTCGTGGGAGCAAGCATTGAACGACTGGTGGCGTCAACATACTGCCTCTGAGGAGACGACATAATGTCACTGCGTTTTGCGATACCCTCCAAAGGGTCATTATACGACGGCACGGTACAGTTTTTCGAGAGCTGCGGGTTGCGCATTGTACGGCCGAATCCACGACGATACACGGCTGCTATCTCGGCGTTGCCGGGTGTTGAAGTGTTGTTACATCGACCAGCCGATATTGTCGAAAAAGTCGCCGACGGTGAAATCGAACTCGGCGTCTCGGGCCTCGATCTGGTCGAAGAACTCCGTGGCGATCGTGATGACCTTATCATCATCCAAGACGACCTTGGGTACGGTCGCTGTGAGCTGGTGTTGGCCGTGCCAGAGGCGTGGATTGACGTTCGTTCGTGGCGTGATTTGGCAGATTTGGCTGCGGAGTTGCATGCCGCCGGTCGCACGTTGCGCATTGCCACCAAATATGGTGCCTTGATCCGGCGCTTTTGTCACAGTCACGGCATCAACTCGTTTCGAATCGTTGATTCGCAGGGAGCAACCGAGGCTGCTCCTGGGTTGGGGTATGCCGATATCATCGCCGACATCACCGAGACAGGGACAACGCTCCGTGACAATCAGCTCAAAATCGTCGGTGGGCCGATTCTCAAGTCGCAAGCATGCATCATTAGTTCCAAGAAAGCGCTGCGGAGCTCACCGGCAGCGGTGGCCACCCTCGAGACGATCATGGAGATGGTCGAAGCACGCCGGCGGGCCCGTTCGGTGGTGCAAATAACGGCCAATATCCGCGGTGACTCGGTCAGTGATGTCGGTGAGCGCATCAATGCGCGGCCTGAACTCGCTGGCGTGCAAGGCCCGACGGTTGCCCCGGTGTGGCCGCATCACCCTGCCGCGCAGGGGTTGTACATGGTTACCTTGGTCATCCCCCAAGAACGAGTTTTGGCAGTGGTGCAGCATCTGCGCACGCTTGGTGGCGATGCCATAGCCGTCGCACCACCGCAGTACTTTTTTACGGCCAAAAGCGATACTTTTGCACGCATCATGCGTGAGGTTAATGCATAGCAGCCGATGATTCGGCAGGCGAGGTGCCCCATGCCCATTCCGATTTTTGCTGATCTGGCGACGGCCCAAGCAACCATCCTCAAACGGGTACCGTTCGACGAAGTCGAGGTCACGCCGGCGCTCCTCGACGGCATCGAAGCGCGTGTAGGTGAACGCTTGACGCCTAGCCAAGTCGTCGAGCGTATCGTCACGGATGTACGCACCAACGGTGACCGTGCATTGCGGGAATGGAGTCGAAAGCTCGATGGTCACGCCCCAACCCATTGGGAGGTGTCGCGTGATGTAATCGAGGCAGCCTGGCATGCCCAAAGCCCTGAGCTCCAGTCTGCCCTCGCCCTTGCTGCAACGCAGATTCGAACCTTTCATGCCAAACAACCCAAAGGGAGTTGGATGGATGTCGGCGACGAAGGGACACTCGGGCAACTCGTTGTCCCTATGCAGCGGGTCGGCATTTATGTACCCGGTGGCAGTGTCCCGCTACCATCGACGTTGTTGATGGCGGCGATACCTGCCCGCGAAGCCGGTGTCGAAGAAATCATCGTCTGTTCGCCGCCGCAACGGGGCACCGGCGAAGTCGCCGAAATCATCCTCGCCGCGGCGTATATCGCCGGCGTTGACCGGGTGATGCGTGTGGGTGGTGCGCAAGCCATTGCAGCCATGGCATATGGGACCGAACAAATCCCCCAGGTCGACAAAATCGCCGGTCCTGGCAATCTCTTTGTGGTGCTCGCCAAACGGATGGTCTTTGGCGCTGTGGGGATCGAGAGTCTGCCTGGCCCGACCGAAACGCTGGTCATCGCTGATGGCCATGCAAATCCGGCATACGTGGCAGCGGATTTGCTGGCACAGGCCGAACATGTCCAAGCAGCAGCGATTTTGGTGACGACCGACGCGACATTGGCCGCACAGGTCAAATCCGAACTGCAACGCCAACTCGATGCGTTGCCAGACAGCCGCGATGCCGCCGAAACGTTGGCACTGCGGAGTGGCATTGTGATTGTCCCCGACCTCAAAACAGCCTTTGCTGTCAGCAATACGTACGCCCCTGAGCATCTCTGCTTGCTGGTAGAGAATGCCTGGGACTACCTCGGCTGGGTGCGCAATGCTGGCGGCGTGTTCATCGGAGAACGGTCGTTTGAGGTGTTGGGCGACTATATCGCCGGACCGTCGCACATCATGCCCACGGGCGGCACTGCACGCTATGCTGCTCCGGTAAATGTAGACGATTTTCGCAAAGTAATCTCGGTCATCGGACTCAACGATCGCGCATTGCGCCGGATTGGTCCGGCAGCGGCGCGTCTGGCGCGTGCTGAGGGGCTGCATGCACACGCTGCGGCAGTCCAAATACGTCTGGATGACATGTAATTGTGAGTTGCCGACATCCTTTTGGGATGCGTTATTGAGGTGATGCTATGTCAGGTTTTTTTGCTACATTTTTGTTGTTGTTGTTGCAGGCATTGAACTATGCCATCTTTGCGCGGGTCATTTTGTCGTGGGTCGACCAGCCGGGTGCATGGCAGGTCACGCGCATCGTGCGTGATATTACCGAGCCCATCATGGCACCGTTGCGTCAGGTCATACCAACGATGGGGATGATGGATTTTTCACCGATCGTGGCAATCTTGCTCCTGCAAGTGCTCGAAGGGTTGGTCCGACAGGCTGTTGGTCAATGAGTGCGGGGGCTTCTCTGGGCAAACTTCCGTATGTAGTCACGCTTGCAGGGGCAGGCACCCTGGCCATCGAGATGATTGCACCGCGGCTCTTGGCACCTGCGTTTGGTACGTCGCAACCGATCTGGGCAGCAGTCATTGGGATGACGCTCTTGTACCTGGCGATTGGGTACCATCTGGGTGGACGTTGGGCAGACGGCGTGCGAGGCACCGACCCCGACATGGTCGGCCGGATTATCGTCTGGGCGGGTGTTTCTACGGCATTGATTGCGCCGCTTGCGCCGCCGTTGATTTCGGGTGCACGATTGGCGCTCCAAGCGCTTGAAGTCGGCAGTTTCGTCGGAGCCTTGATCATTGCGCTGGTTTTGTTTGCGGCCCCGATTATTCTGTTGGCCGCCGTCTCACCGTTTGTCAGCAGATTGGCGGTGACGGTTACCGCGCCTGATCGCATCGGCCGTGTGTTGGGGCGATTGTCGATGTATGCCACCATGGGGTCTCTGGCGGGTACGTTTATAGCTGCGCTATGGCTGATCCCGTTAATGGGAACGAGCATGTCGTTGCTCACCATCGCCGGATTGTTGATTGTGCTCGGTGTCTGGGCAGGGTCACGCCCGCGCCGTGCCCTCTGGTTGCTCTTGGTAGCGGTGTTGATGGGATGGAGGCTGATCAATGGACCGGCGGCGTTGGCGGCAGGCTGTCAGCAGTGTACGGTGCAGCAGACCATCGAAAGTGCCAACAACACCATCCAAGTGGCGACCCGGCCACACCCCATCCATGGGATGCAGACGCTCTTATTGCTCAATGAGGGCATGGCGGTGCACTCGGTTGCCAATGCCGACGGGATGCGCAGTGGCAACGCGGTCGACATGCTGACGGATGGTGGTCCGTGGGATTACTTCGCCATCGCGCCGTATGTCCTACCGCGACAACAGGTACAGTCGATACGCAAGATGGCCATGATCGGCTCAGCAGCAGGCACAGGGACGGCGCAGTTTTTGGCGCTACACGGCCCAGATGCCGAGGTCGATGCAGTCGAAATAGACCCGGCTATTGTTGCCGTCGCCCGTCAATCATTCGGCATGAACGATAGTCAAACACTCAACGGGAACGCAAACTATCGGGTTCACGTCGCAGACGGGCGCACGTGGCTGGCGGCCCAATCCGGTACGTACGATATTATCGGGGTGGATGCGTATCATCAACCGTATATCCCCTTTCATTTGACCACAGTCGAGTTCTTTCAGATGGCCAAACAACGCTTGAACCCAAACGGCGCGTTGGTACTGAATGCGGGGCTCGGGGCGAATGGCGATATTCGTCTGGCACAAGCGCTGGCGACCACCATGCGGCGTGTCTTCACCAGTGTGTTTGTGCTTGAAACGGCGAGCTACGGTAACTGGATGCTCATAGGGACCATCGCCCCCATCGGCGATGGTGCAGCAAACTTTGCCGAAAACTACCAGTCCATGGAAGATCCGGCGATGCGAATCGTCATGGAAAAGACCAAAGGCTTCCCCTTCCTCCAGGGCGACGATGGCTCGATGGTGCTCTATGACGACCACGCGCCGGTCGAGCAATTGGTGGACGAGATGATTTTTGGCACCCTCACGCAATAACGTAACAATATGCGTGGCAGTTGACCACGGACGAGGTGCGTCATGCTGATCCGCGCATTCATTGATGTGTTGTTTCCCATTATTGTGGTCGTTTTGGTGGGTTATCTACTCAAGCGTTTTTTGCCGATTGATACTCGTTCGCTCAACCGCATGAGTATGTATGCCCTCAGCCCTGCGCTCATCTTTATCACGATTATCAAAATCCAAATTCCTGGTACCGAGGTATTGCGCATCTCGCTGGCCTCAGTGGCTGTCTGCCTCGGATCTGGGCTGATTGCCTATGTAATTGCGCGGTTGCGCAAAACCGATGCCCCGTCAACGGCGGCGCTGCTGTTAACGACGATGTTCATGAATTCGGGCAATTATGGTTTGCCGACCGCCAACTTTGCGTTCGGGCAGGCGGGGCTCGACCGTGCGTTGTTGTACTTCATCGCGCAGGCCATCATGGCGCAGACACTGACAATAGCGATTGCCCAAGCCGGCAACACGAACTGGCAGACGGGGTTCAAACAAATCCTCAAAATGCCGCCCATCTACGCGGTGTGTGTCGCGTTGGTGTTGCGTTGGTTGGGAGTGTCGTTGGACACGCCGAATGTTGTTGGTTCGCTCCTACACGGCATTGATTTGATCTCGCAGGCGACGTTGCCGCTGTTGCTGATGCTGTTGGGGATGCAGCTCGCACAAGAGACGGTGATCGATGATGTGCCGTTGACGAGCATCGCAGTGATGATCCGGCTACTAGCAAGCCCGCTGATTGCATATGGGGCAGCTGTTGCTCTGCGTCTTGATTCGTTGGCGACGAACGTAGTTGTCTTGCAAGCAAGTATGCCCACTGCGGTCAACATGGTGTTGTATTCGCTCGAATTCAATGCGCGCCCCAAATTTGTTGCTGGCACCGTCGTCATCACGACGCTCCTCAGTGTGGTGACGTTGACCATATTGCTGACCGTGATGGGCGTGTGAACACGTGCGGGTGCCAGCACCTGATGACGCGGTTCACGTTTGTGCTCGGTGCACGGACGGTCGTAATATTGCCTTGAACGGTTGCTGAAAGTTACTGTTTGGATGCGGTCCGCATCACTGTTGCCGCAGCACAACGCATTGATGCAAGACTGCTACGAATTTTTAGCAACGCACGTGTGATGAGATGGAGCGATTGTACGCACACTCGGGGCAGTCGTACCGCTCACACGTCATAGGTACGCGGAGAACGGATGTCACAGAAAAGGGGTGTGGGCAGATGTTCGCATGATGCGGGCGATCTACTGTTCCCCGCTGATTTCCTTGAGGCGGAATTGTGCTTGTTCAAGCAGTGCGCGGCTTTCTTCGACCAATGCTGCGCCACGTTGGTACAGGGCGAGTGAAGCTTCGAGTGTGAGGTCGTTCTGTTCGAGTTGGGCAGCGATAGCTTCGATGTCGCGGAGCATTGCTTCGAGAGATGGCTTTTCGGTCATGATTGGTGCTCCGTCGTCTGTGCGGGGAGGACCCCGTCTGCAAATTGGATGCCGATGGGTATACCGGCTGGTGTGCCGAGGGCTGAGCGTATAATTGCGCCGTCTGCAGCGCGCACAATCGCGTAGCCACGCTCAAGGACAGCGTTCGGGTCGAGGGCGTCGATGCGGGCCGCGTGGTGCTCGAGCTGGGCACGGCGCTGTTGCACGATGGTGGTCATTGCCCGTTGCATGCGGCGTTGCGCATAGCCTAATTGTTGTTGCATGGTTGCGATGCGTACCGCAGGGGCTGCGCGAAGCAGTCGGGCGCTCGCGTCGTCGAGGCGCATGTCCAGCTCTGCGGCGGTATTTGCGACGTGTAGCGCCATCGTGTAGCGCAGATTGGCGAGGTGTTGGAGCAAATCGGTGCGGTTGGGGGTGGCTGTCGTAGCGGCGTAGGTTGGTGTTGCGGCGCGCACATCGGCGACGACATCAATCAATGTTGTGTCGACCTCATGACCGACACCACTCACGACCGGGACAGGTGACCGCAGAACTGCTTTGGCGACGACCTCACTGTTGAATGCAATCAGGTCCTCTGCAGCGCCACCGCCACGCACGACCAGAATGACATCGAGCGCTTCGGCGTACAACAAATCCAGCGCAGCCTCGATTTCGCTCGGGGCAGTCGGCCCTTGAACGGTGCAATGCGCGAGGATGAGCTCAACGCACGGGTACCGGTTTTGGATGGTCGATAAGACGTCTTGGAGGGCAGCCCCGGTGCGTGACGTGGCAATCCCGATGCGCCGTGGGAAGGCGGGCAACGGCCGTTTGCGGGCGAGGGTTGTATAGAGCGCCATAAGGCGTTCGAGTTCAACGGCCCGGGCATCGGTGCCCGCCTCGCGGATGTCGTCGATGATGAACGACACTTCCGAGCGCGCACCATAAAAATCGACGCGACCGTGCAGATGCACAATCGCGCCTTCGGCGGGTCGTTTGAGGCGAGCATTGACTGTGCGCCAACACGAGCCACGCATGGTCACATCGCCTTCTTTGAGTGAAAGATACCAATGACCACTGCTCGCAACGGTGATGCTCACCAAGGTTGCTTCGACCCATATGTCGCGGAGCAACTGATCATTGAGCAGTGACTTGACAATATGGGCAACGTGCGAAAGCGGCGTTGGGCGCATCACTATGCGGTAGGTTCAATAATCATCAATGGCTGACCGAACTCGACGGGCTGACCATTTTTGACCAAAATCTTGATGATGCGACCCGAAACGTCGCTTTCGATTTCGTTCATCATCTTCATGGCCTCGACGATGCACAAGCGGTCACCCGACTTGACGGTATCGCCTTCGTTGACGAACGGAGGATCCTTCGGGGTGGGTGTTGCATAATAAGTGCCGACCATCGGTGAAGTGATGGTATGCCCGCTGATGACCGGCTCAATGACCGGCGTTGAGCCCGCTGGTGCAGCTGCGACCGGGCTAGAAGCAGTCTGCATGTGCATCACGTGTGGCATCGTGGACTGCATCATCACCGGTGCAACCGGGGCATGGCCACGTTTGATGCGCAACCGCGATTCACCACGTTCGATGGTGAGTTCGTGGATTTCGTTCTCTTTCACGAGCTGCAATAATTCACGGACTTCGTCGATGGCGAATGCGTCAGAGGTATGCGATTCGTTGCCCATATGCTCCGTTACTCCACAATGATTGATTCACGTCACTACGAACACCATTATACCACCGAGTGTCATCCGTTGGCAGTGGTGTCGAGGAGCCAGTCGAGGGCAAGAAGGTATCCACGCCAACCTAACCCGGCGATTTGCCCCGTGGCAACTGGTGCGATGACCGAATGGTGGCGGAACGGCTCGCGCGTATAGACGTTCGAAATGTGGACCTCTATGATGGGGACGCTTACGGCGCTCAGCGCATCACGTATGGCATAGCTGTAATGGGTGAATGCACCGGGATTAATGATAATCCCAGCGGTGGTGCGTTGGTGCTGTTGGATGGTGTCGATGATGATGCCTTCGTGATTAGACTGCACGAAATCAATGTCGACCCCGCGTGATGCTGCACGGATACTGAGGGCGTGCTCGATGTCGGCAAGGGTTGTTGCACCGTAAATGTGTGGCTCACGCGTGCCAAGCATATTGAGGTTGGGACCATTCACAACAAGAATGCGCATGTGCGTTCCCTTTCATATGGGCAAAGCGTACCATATTTTGGCAATGCCCAAAAAAAGTGGGCTCCAGTACTCAAACACATTTCTAACGCGCAAGTCCTTGCGACAGCGCTGCAAATCTATACAATGAAAACAACAGACCAAAGCATACCACCAGGGTAAACCAGCGATATGCAATGGGAGTGACAGAAAGTAGGATTATATGAGCAAGATTGTTGGTATCGATTTAGGCACGACGAACTCGTGTGTGGCTGTTATGGAAGGCGGCGACGCTGTCGTCATTCCGAGTTCCGAAGGCAACCGAACCACCCCATCAATTGTGGCATTCAGCAAAAGCGGGGAACGGCTCGTCGGCCAAACCGCCAAGCGCCAAGCGACGATTAATGCTGAGAATACGCTGTACTCCGTCAAGCGTTTCATTGGGCGCACATACGACGAAATCGCCAAAGAGCGCGAGATGGTCCCGTACAAGGTCAACAAGGGTAATCGCAGCGATGTGCGTATTGTATCGAGCAATACCAACAAAGAATACGCCCCGCAAGAAATCTCTGCGATGGTCTTGCAGAAGCTGAAGGCAGATGCAGAGGCGTATCTGGGCGAGCCAGTGACCAAAGCCGTCATCACGGTACCGGCATACTTCAACGATAGCCAGCGTCAGGCGACCAAAGACGCAGGCAAAATCGCTGGTCTTGAGGTTTTGCGCATCATCAACGAGCCCACTGCGGCTGCGTTGGCGTACGGCCTCGACAAAAAGAAAGACGAAACCATTCTGGTCTTTGACCTCGGTGGTGGTACGTTCGACGTGTCAGTGCTCGAAGTCGGTGACGGCGTGGTCGAAGTCAAAGCCACCAACGGTGACACGCACCTCGGCGGTGACGA
>CAIZHO010000120.1 GCA_903932805.1 uncultured Roseiflexaceae bacterium
CGGTGTCGGCCACCGATCCCCAGGCGAGGCGCATCAAGTCCCAGGCTGGGTCGATGTGTTCGGTTTTTTTGCCGAGATACTTGGCGAGGAAGGAGCGCTCGCTGTCGGCTGCGCTCTCGTACCAGCCGCGGCTGGTGTCGTTATCGTGGGTACCGGTATAGACGACGCAGCCGCGGATGTGGTGGTGCGGCAGAAATGCTTCGGCTGGGTCGCCATGAAAGGCGAATTGCAGAATCTTCATCCCCGGGAGGCCGTTTTCGTCGCGCAGGCGGACCACCTCGTCAGTGATCAGTCCCAGGTCTTCGGCGATGATTGGTAAGGTACCGAGCGCGGCGGTCAATGCCTGCAACAGCGCGAAGCCGGGTGCATCGACCCATCGGCCGATACGCGCAGTGGGTTCGGCCACGGGGACCTCCCAATACGCCACAAAACCACGGAAGTGATCGAGGCGGATCAAGTCATAGAGCATTGCATTGGAGCGGATGCGCTCGATCCACCAAGCATAGCCTTGGGCTGCATGAGCATCCCAACGATACAGCGGGTTGCCCCAACGCTGCCCATCGACCGAAAAGTAATCGGGCGGCACGCCGGCTACGACGGTCGGCAAGCCAGCGTCGTCGAGCCAAAAGAGCTCGGGCGCAGCCCAGACGTCGGCGCTGTCGTAGGCGACGAAAATCGGTGCGTCGCCGATGATGGTGATGCCGCGCTGATTGGCATAGCCACGGATGAACCGCCACTGCCGAGAGAACATGAACTGCAAGAATTGCTGATAGCCGATGGCGTCGGCCAGGCGGGTACGAGCTTCGGCCAGTGCAGCCGGGTCACGCTGCGCATATGCTGGTGCCCACGAAGACCAGGTGATGCCGCCGTGGTCGGCTTTCAGGGCCATAAACAGTGCGTAGTCGGGTAACCAGCGCGATTCTGCGGCGCAGAATGCAGTGTATTCGGCCTGCAGGTCACCGGTGTGTTGGCCAAAAGCCTGGTAGGCGCGGCTCAGCAGCGCGAACTTGGCAGGGATGACCGCACCATAATCGATACCGTGGTCGTCGAAGTGCGGGTAAGTGTCGCGTTCTGCAGGATCGAGCAAGCCAGCATCGATGAGGTTGTCGGGACTGATGAGGAGTGGGTTGCCGGCGAATGCCGAAAAGCATTGGTAGGGCGAATCACCATAGCCGGTCGGCCCGAGGGGCAGGACCTGCCAGATGCGTTGCGAAGTGGCAATAAGCGTGTCGACAAATTGGTAGGCAGCCGGGCCGAGATCGCCGATGCCCCAACGACTGGGGAGCGACGTAGGGTGCAGTAGAATACCACTTTGGCGCATAGGAACGCTCCAATCTGTGATTTTATTTGGGGTCGCGTGAGGTGCGTTTGTCGGTGTTTTTGGGGGTGCAGTCGTCGAGCAGTTTGTTCCATTGCTTCATACGGTCGCTGTCGCCGCCGGTGTCGGGGTGATGGAGGCGTGCCATCGCGCGGCGTATGGAGCTGACCTCTTCTGCGGTGAGCATAGGGAGAAACTCGCCATTGCCCAGGCCAGACTGTTCTGCACGCATGCGCCACATGTCGCGTTCACGTTCGACCAGGGTGTGTTCGCGGTTCATCTCGACGATGTTGTTTTTCATCTGTTCGTAGGCTGCCTGGGTTTTTTGGGATTGTTCTTGTTCGTCGGCGAGGCGGCGCATCAATGCCTTGATGGTGCGGTGTGCTTCGGCGATTTCGCGCTGCAAGAGCTCGACGGTGTCGGGTTCGGCCCAGAGGCGTTGATTTGATTTGCTGGCAGACATCCCCATCCCCGTACGAACACGACTCTTGGCTACAGTATACCGCGTCTGCCTGGTCGCGGCGTGCCATGGTCGCGCAAATCCTCGTACAATACAGCGAGGACAGAATCAGAGGAGTAAACAGATGCAAACACGACGCATGGGCCGGACGGGATTGTATGTCACACCGATTTGCTTCGGTGGCAATGTGTTGGGGTGGACGATGGATCAACAGCGCTCCTACGACGTGCTCGACACGTTTGTGGCCGGCGGCGGCAACTTCATCGACAGCGCCGATGTCTACTCGCGCTGGGCCCCGGGCCATGTGGGCGGCGAATCCGAGCGCATTTTGGGCGACTGGATGCAGGCACGCAACAACCGGAACAGCCTCATCATCGCCACCAAAGTAGGCATGCGCATGGACGACGGCCCCAACGGCGAGGGCTTGTCGCGCTACCGCATCATCAAGCACGTCGAAGACAGCCTGAAGCGTCTCAAAACCGACTATATCGATCTTTATCAGTCCCACGCCGACGACCTCAACACGCCGTTGGACGAGACGCTGCGGGCCTACGACGACCTCATCAGCAGCGGCAAGGTACGCTACATCGGCGCGTCGAACTTCGCTGCCTGGCGTTTGACCAAGGCACTGTGGGTCAGCGATCGCCACAACCTGGCGCGCTACGAGTGCGTGCAGCCGCGCTATAACCTGGTGATGCGGGCCGACTACGAGCGCGAGCTCGAGCCGATGTGCATCAGCGAAGGCGTGGGCGTGATTACCTACTCGTCATTGGCCAGCGGCTTCTTTTCAGGCA
>CAIZHO010000121.1 GCA_903932805.1 uncultured Roseiflexaceae bacterium
ATCAGAGATCAGAGATCAGAATTGGTGCTGGCTGTACGTGCCAACAGGGGTATACGAAAACAATTGTTCTCTCGACATGTATGCAAAGCCAATGCGCATGTAGCGGACTTTGGGGAGTAGGAGCGAGCGTGGCGCATCCTGGTTTTCGTTGCTCCGTGGCACGATGGGGCAGATGGCCGACGTCGGTCGGTTGCAATACGCGTGTGCCGCAGGGTCCCTTTTTCATAAAAAAAGAGAAGCTGTGACCGAACAGCGCAGTATCGAATGTACCACGGCAATCGGGATGCAACGGGAATAGAAAAACCCGCCGCGAGTGCAGCGGGCGCAAGAGATAAACGACGCACTATGCAGTGCGTTGATGCATGATGTGGTTGATGACTTTGTAGACCAACTTGGCGGTGATGAATTCGCTGGCATGCATCCCAGGGATGGGCGCGAGTTCGACGCAGTCAAAGGCCACCACCGTGCTGTTGTTACAAACCGTCTTGACGATGTCCAGGACCTGCACCCAGGTGAGCCCATGGGGCTCGGGGGTGCCGGTCGCAGGGATGATACTGGGGTCGAAGCCATCGACGTCAATGGTCAGAAAGACCTTTTTGCCTTTGATGCGCGCGCTCAGTTCTGCCAAATGCCCGCCGGCGTGGACCTCTTCGTTGAACCAGACGCGCGTCGTGTCGGGCGTCGCGCGGATGTAGTCCATTTCTTCGAGACAAATCGACCGAATGCCGAATTGCAAAATGGGCGCACCCAGCTCTGCAATGCGCCGTGCAACACTGGCGTGGCTGTATGGCGAGCCATCATAGCTGTCACGGAGGTCGCTGTGAGCATCGATTTGCACCAACACAAAATCGCCATGGATATCATGGATGGCCCGAGCGAAGCCGCTCGAGATGCTGTGCTCACCACCCAAACCAACGAGCATTTTGCCGGCCGCGAGATGTTCGCGGGCACATGCATAGATAGCGTTGACCATGGCTTCGGGCCCGGCGGCGTGGGGTGCCAAGGCTGGCAACGTGTGGATCCCGTAGTCATATGCCATTTCGCAGTCGAATTCGCGGTCGTATAATTCTACTTGACGTGATGCGTTGATGATGGCGCGTGGACCACTGCGGGCGCCTTGGCCAAAGCTGACGGTGGCTTCGTATGGGATGGGCAAAACGACGACCTGTGCGCCGTCATACGTTGCACAATCGCCTTCGAGCCCGAGGAAATTCTCGGGGGTTGCATACTCGTAGTGACTCATCGGTCCTCCCCTGTCTGATTCGACGAATTGTACCATGTGGTGAAAGAACGGTGTGTATGCAGCCCATTGATGCCTCATTCTGGCGCGACATCACCACCCCCAATCGAGCGGATCTCGAGGCACTCGCGATCAATGATTTGGTTATTGACGATATTCTGCACGGTGGGCAACGCACCAAAATCGAACGCTATGCCGACGGGGTGTTCTTTGTTTTTTATGCGTTTACCTTCGACACGATTGATGCGCTCGAACTCATCCCGGTCCCGATTTATGTATTCGTCACGCCCCAACATCTCTACACCATCCACCACGGCGACGTCGAACTTATTCGCACCGCCCATGCCCGCTGGCGGACGCACGTCACCACGCGCAGTGATTCGTACGGCGATGTTTTGCACAGTGTGTTGGATATCATCGTCGACAGCTATTTCCCGCTTATCGACGACATCGGCGATTATGTCGAAAAAGTTGAATTAGCGGTGTTGATGGGCACCAATACCAACGATTTGCGGACGGTACTGCATCTCAAACGGACATTGCTCGAGTTACGACGCTATGTTGCCCCCGCGCGTGAGGCACTCAATGCACTGTTGCGCGGTGACATGCTCACCCTTGACCAGGCTGGCATAATGCAGATGCAAGATGTCTACGATCATGTCCTGCGGACGGTGGATGCAATTGACTTGCATCGGGACATGCTCGCGTCGATCCTCGATGTGCATCTGTCGGTGCAGTCCAACAAACTCAACAACGTCATGAAAATTTTGACCATTGCGTCGGTCATTTTGATGGTGAATTCGTTGATAGCGGGCATCTATGGCATGAATTTTGCGCATATGCCAGAGCTCGCCTGGGGCTATGGGTACTATTTTGCATTAGGGCTGATGGTAATTGCGAGTAGCACGGTTTTTGTGCTTTTTCGCCGCATGGGGTGGCTTCGCGGCGACGATATGCGCTGAGGCTAGCGCATGTCATAGATATGGCCATGATCAACCCGCAAAATGTGTGCCGCTGCCAAAAAGTCGGCGCTAAAGTCGCCCACGCCCGTTGCAGTCAAGATGGATTGTTGGTTTGGCTCTGCGATGAGTGCCAACACATGCAATCGGCGCAGTGCATCGAGCTCTGATAAGACATCGTCGAGCAACAAAATAGGTCGTTCGCCACTGCGGGCATGCATGACAGCCACTTCGGCCATTTTGAGCGCGAGCACGGTGCTGCGTTGTTGGCCGCGCGACCCAAATGCCCCCAAATCGACACCCCGGTCGTGCACCACAATATCGTCGCGGTGTGGCCCGACCGTCGTCTGCAAGCGCGCGATGTCTTCGCGCTGACTCGTCAGATAGGCTGCGCGCAGTGCCTGTTGTGCGTCCGCTTGGGTATCCCACTCAGCCGCGAGGTTAGGAGCATAACGCGCCTCCAACGCAGTCTCAGGTTGACTAATTGCGGCATATGAGTGCGCAGCGGAGCGACTTACCTCGCTGAGTGCGCTGCGGCGTTGGACCATGATTGCGGCACCGGCTTGAGCAGCTTCTTCGTCCCAAAACGCGAGTTCGCTGGCCGGGTTGCGCGGTGTCGAGCCTTTTTCACGCCAGAGGCGCAACAGGCTGTTACGCTGGGTGATGACTTTGGTGTAGTGGTTGAGTGTGCGCAGATACGCACCATCGAGTTGCGAGAGCATTGCATCAAGCCAGCGCCGGCGTTCTGCCGGTGCACCGGTAATCAGCTCGAGGTCGGTCGGTGC
>CAIZHO010000122.1 GCA_903932805.1 uncultured Roseiflexaceae bacterium
GAGCTGTTGGTCTGCAATGCGAAACGCCGCAGGGAGCAGCGCAGCGGGATAATAATCGGCACATAGCCAATCGACGACCCCTGCAACAATCGCATCAGAAGCGCTCAAATTGCCGCTGCTTGATTTGCCTCTGAGGACATTGGGGGCACCCATGCCGACATGCATCCCTGCTGCGTGTGCGGCGACTGCAGCCTCCATCGTTGTGGGGAACTCACTGATCTGGATGCCGTGGCGTTGCCATTCGGTGATTTTGGCGACCGTATCATCGTCATGTGTCGCCACGGGGATACGATGGTGCTGACAGACATCGACCACATACTGGATGCGCTCGGGGATGAATACTCGTTGATTGTTCTTGTGCGCGATGATTTCGTCGATTTCGACGTCGTTGCGACCAGTGGTTTTGGCCACATAGTAGCGAAATGCCTCGTCAGTCGCGTACTGTCCTTGACCAGGGCTGTGATCCATGATCGACACCAGGCGTACGCACGGCTCGCCGAGAATTTGGCTGAGTGATTGGGTCCCTCGGACAGAACTAATCTCGACGCGCGCATGCACGAGATGGCGCACAGTCGTTGCGTTCGATTGGGTGATGTGCTGGATGAACTCGCGGATGAATTCGTCATTGCGCACGCCGAATTCTGCATCGTCGAGCGATAACGAATGGAACTCGCAGGTAACACCACTCGACACGAGCAACCGATCGGTCACCTGCAAACCGATGTCGGTGGAAAGCATGACGCCTGGTCGCGGCTGAATCATCTTTTCGATGGTGTCGCAATGCAAATCGACAATACCCGGCATGAGAAAAGCGCCACCGAGGTCCTGGGGGGACAGATGCGCATATTCACCAGGAACGGGCATTTCGCCATACCCCGAGATGCGGCCGTCGTCGATTGCCAGCCATCCAGACGCAATCAATCGATTCCGCAATATGAGATGTGCATTGGTCAAAAGGGATTGCATGGGTGACTCCAGCTAGAGCGCAAGCTGCTGATCAGCGAGCGTCGAAAGGGTGTCGATGTCGTGTGACACGGTCAC
Organism: uncultured Roseiflexaceae bacterium; assembly: GCA_903932805.1. Taxonomy (GTDB): domain Bacteria; phylum Chloroflexota; class Chloroflexia; order Chloroflexales; family Roseiflexaceae; genus UBA965. The sequence goes on from CAIZHO010000122.1 coordinate 1,042, forward strand.
GACGGTGGTGCCGTGTGCTTTGGCATCGTGGATGAGATCGAGGACGATTTGCTTCGAGCCAGAATCCAAGCTGGCCGTTGGTTCATCCAGCAAAAGGAGGCGTGGTTTGCCAATAAACGCGCGACCGAGGTTGATGCGCTGTTGTTCGCCGCCACTGAACGTCACGGGGCTCGCCTGCCAGAGGTGCGGTGCAATGCGCAACCGAGTCAACCACGCAGATCCCTGCTCACGTGCCTGTTCTTTGTCCATCCCCATACGGCGCAACGGCTCGGTCATAATATCGAGCGCCGACACACGCGGCAGCACTTTGAGGAACTGCGAACAATAGCCGATTTCTTGTTCGCGGAGCTGGAGCACCACGCGCTCGGGGATGGTCGTCATATCGATGACGCCGTGGTGTGCAGAATGGTACAGAATCGAACCACTGGTGCTGATATAGGTCCGATAGATGCATTTGAGGACACTCGTTTTGCCGACTCCGCTCCGCCCCCAAATCAAAAAATGTTGACCGGGAAAGACCGTAAATGACATGGATTGTACCGGCGAAATCGTGCGCCCATCGATGAGATGCAAGACGAACGATTTGTTGAGATCACGGACTTCCACGATCGGTGTTGTCATTGATGTCACCATCACAGTGCCGACGAGACGAGCAACTGCGTATACGGATGCTGCGGATCTTCGAGAATCTGGTCAGTGAGTCCACTTTCGACGATGAACCCGTTCTTCATGACGATGGTGCGTCGGGCCAACTGCTTGATGACCCCGAGGTCATGGGACACGAGCAACATGGTCATCTTTTGTTCCCATTGGATGCGTCGGATCAAGTCGAGCACCCGTGCTTGCACCGAGAGATCGAGCCCGCTCGTCACTTCATCGAGCAACAATAAGCCTGGATTGCTCGAAAGGGCTTTCGCAATCTGAACCCGCTGCAACATGCCACCGCTGAATGTATTGGGATCATCATCGATGCGTTCGGGCGGGAGTTCGGTTTGGATCATCAGCTCGGTGATGCGTTCGCGGATCCGCCCGATGTGACGCCAATTCGCGAGGAGCAATTTCTCGGCGACATTCCCACCCACACTGAAACGCATGTTGAGACCGAGCTCAGGTCGTTGATGGACGATACCGAGCCGATCATTTCGAAAATGTCTACGGGTGAAGCCATCCATGGTGACGAGATTCATAGCTGTTGAATCTTGGGTTGGTTCGCGGTACCAGATTTCGCCGGCAGTCGGATTAATCGTCAGATTAATGAGCTGCATGAGTGTACTCTTGCCACTCCCACTTTCGCCGACGATGCCGAGCACTTCACCTTGATAAAGCGTAAAGCCTGCATTGACACATGCGTGTACTGTCTGACAGTAGGGACATTGGCTCGAGCCGTGGTCAGGACCGGTCGACTCGGCACAGCGCGGGCAACCGAGGCCGTACCGTTTGGTCAAGCCAGTCACATTCAAGACC
>CAIZHO010000123.1 GCA_903932805.1 uncultured Roseiflexaceae bacterium
GAGCACGCCGGCCGGCAGCCCAGCGTCGACGAAGCAGTGCATCAACAGCTCAGCAGTTGCAGGCGTCAGCGAGGCAGGCTTGAAGACGACCGTATTGCCGGCGACCAGGGCAGGGGCTATCTTCCAGATGGGGATAGCAGCGGGGAAGTTCCACGGCGTAATCAAGGCCGCGACGCCGACGGGTTCCTTCATCGTATAGCCGACGTTATCGGCGAGCTCGAGCGGGATGACCTCGCCGTTTAGGCGCCGGCCATGGGCGGCACAGAACTCGCTGATGTTGATGGCGCGTTGCAGTTCGCCCAATGCCTCGCTGAGGAGCTTGCCTTCTTCGCGGGTAAGGGTGCGGGCGATTTCTTGGCGGCGTTCGCCCATCAGCTGGGCGGCTTTGGCGACGATGGCACCACGTTTGGGGGCGGGCATACGCTTCCAGCTTTTGAAGGCTTTGGCAGCGGCATCGACGGCAGCAGCTGCTTCTTCTTTGGTCGACAAGACGACCTCACCGAGGATGTCCCGGGTATCGGCGGGGTTGGTATTGAGGATGCGTTTGCTGCCCGTTGATTGGACGAACTCGCCGCCGATGAAGTTTTTGTAGACCTGCATGGTAGTTCCTTATGCGACGTACGCATCGACGATGTCGAGTGCCTTGTCGATGACGGCCAGACCTTCGCGCAGTTGCGCTTCGGTGATGGTCAGGGGCGGGTTCACAAAGAACGTATGCCAGCGCACAAACGTAAACACGCCGTGTTCGCGCAAGAAGGCGTTGAACGCCGGCATCGGTCCGAGCTCGGTCGGTTTGGGGTTGTAGGGGGTCAGTGCTTCGCGCGTCTCGCGGTTTTTTACCAGCTCGACGATACTGAACAACCCAATCGACCGGACGTCACCGATAGACGGGTGCTTGGCCTTGAGTTTGTTGAGCTCGACGGCCAAGATGTCGCCCATGCGCGCGGCGTTTTCGATCAGGTTATCGGATTTGTAGACGTTGATACAGGCCACCGCAGCGGCACAACCGACCGAATGTGCGTTGTAGGTGAGGCCGGCAAGGAGTGGTTTGTCTTCGAAGTATTCGGCAATGGTGTCGGTCACGACCGCTGCACCGAGGGGCACATAGGCCGAGGTCAGGCCTTTGGCCATGGTCATGATGTCGGGCACGACGTTCCAGTGATCGACGGCGAACCATTTGCCGGTACGACCAAAGCCACTCATCACCTCGTCGCAGATCAGCATGATGCCGTATTTGTCGCACAGCATACGCAGGCCCTGCATGTACCCCTCGGGCGGAATGATGATACCGTTGGTGCCGACGACGGACTCGACCACGATGGCTGCCACGGTGTGCGGCCCTTCGAACTGGATGATGTCTTCGATGCTGTTGAGGCAGTCCATCGTGCAGCCGTCTTTGCTGCCACAGAAGCGGCAGCGATAGCGATACGGGTCAGGGGCACGGACGATACCGGGGATACCCGGCTCGGCGCCCCAACGGCGCGGGTCGCCGGTCATGGTGATGGCGCCAGCCGTTGCCCCATGGTACGAACGGTAGCGCACGATGATTTTGTGGCGGCCGGTGACCGTGCGGGCGATTTTGATGGCGTTTTCGTTGGCTTCGGCGCCGCCATTGGTAAAGAACGCCTTGGTCAGATTGCCGGGGGTTATCTCGCGCAGCAGGTTGCCCAATTCGGCGCGGATGGCAGTGGTGGCTGCCGTCGGCGCGACATACGCGATTTGTTTGAGCTGCGCGGTGATTGCATCGATGACGCGCTGGTCGCCGTGACCGATGTTGACGCACATCAACTGCGAATTGAAGTCCATGTAGCGCTTGCCGTCTGCGTCCCACAGATAAATGCCCTCGGCGCGATCGATGACCATCGGTTTGATGGCTTTCTGCGACGTCCATTCGTATAACGTGGTCTCACGCGTCAGATCGAGGATCTCTTGGCGGGTGCGTGGTGGCGTGGTCATGCGACCTCCCATGCGTCTAAATCAGTGCTCTGTCGCCATTGTACGCCTTCTCTGCGGGGCACGTCAATGACTGCGCAAACGTGTGCGCAGAGTGGTAGTCAAGGGCTGATGTTGTGATGCGGTGTAAAATACCCAAAGCACCGTTGCTACAAGGAGTACCCGATGAAAATCACCGGTATCGAGCTGTTCACCGTCCCGCCGCGTTGGTTGTTCCTCAAAATCAGCACCGACGAAGGTATCAGCGGCTGGGGTGAACCCATCGTCGAGGGGCGCGCCGCGACCACTGCCGCAGCCGTGAACGAGCTGAGCGAATATCTCATCGGTCGCGACCCCAACGACATCGAAGACATCTGGCAGGTGCTCTACCGCGGCGGGTTCTATCGCGGCGGCGCGTTGGCGATGAGCGCCATCGCGGGCATCGACCAGGCATTGTGGGATATCAAGGGCAAGCGCTACGGCGTGCCGATTTATCAGTTGATGGGTGGCGCAGTCCGGCATTCGATCCGCGTCTATTCGTGGATTGGTGGGGACCGCCCGCAAGATATCGCAGAATCCGCCAAAAAAGCCGTGGCGCAGGGCTTTTCGGCGCTCAAAATGAACGCCACCGAAGAGTTGATGTACCTCGACACACCCGGCAAACTCGATCTGGCCGCAGAGCGTGCCGCCGCCGTGCGTGAGGCCGTTGGGCCGGATGTGAGCTTCGCCATGGACTTCCACGGTCGTGTCCA
>CAIZHO010000124.1 GCA_903932805.1 uncultured Roseiflexaceae bacterium
CAGCGGCAGACACAACCACCGACAAACCAGCAGAAAATCCCGCCCCTGCCGACACCGACAGTGCCGAAATACCAGCAGACACTGACATTCCTGCACCGACCGAAGCCCCAGTGCTCGCGCTTGGTTCTTCACGCGCCAACCCCGCCCCCATCCAGACCGAATATGTCGGCACCATGTGGAAGTTTGCAGTACTCGAAATCATCAGTGGCGAAGCGGCCGCCAAGCTGATTGCAGAAACCAATCAGTTCAACAAAGCAGCACCTGCAGGATTCACCTATCACGTCGTGAAGTATCGCGCCACCAACGTGTCGACCGATGCCAACAAAGCCAACAGTGCCATGTTTGCGCTCGACACCCACATCACGGGCGACGGCTTGCGCACCTACGGCAACCGCTCCGTGGTGTTGCCGCTGGAGTTCAAGTCAGAGCTGTTCCCGAATGGCTCCGAAGAGGGTCAGGTCGCCTACGTCGTGCCGACAGACGAGACGAACAAAATCCTGGTCATCAAACAAAACTTCGCAGATAACCCGTTGTACATTGCCCTCGACGCCGATGCCCGGGTCGTCACTGCGCCGTCGACGTCAGCGAACTCCGATGCAGGCACCGATCGCAGTCAACCGGCTGCCATGGGTTCCACCATCGACGCCGGCAACATTTCGTTCACCATCAACGAGGTCATCCGTGGCGCTGACGCTGCGACACGCATCACCGAAGCCAATCAGTTCAACGATCCTGCGCCAGCAGGCCAAGAATTCTTCCTCGCCCGGGTCAGCATTACCAATCACGGCAACGGGAAGCCCGATGCGCTGTTCAATGCGATGTTCACTCGGTTCAATCTGATGGGCAATCAGCAGGTCATCCATGACACTCCCAGTACGGTTGCGCCAGCGCCTTCGTTGGGAATTCTCAGCGAGAGCATCTACGCCGGCGGCACCCTCGAAGGCTGGGTCGTCATGATGGCGCCTGCCGACGAACAGGGTCTAATGATTGTCTATCAGCCAATGATGGACATCAATGACTTAGGTAATCGCTACATCGCCGTCCCGTAACGTAGTTTTGTTGCGTACAAATGACACCCCCGGCGAGCGCTGCTCGCTGGGGGTGTGTTGATATCCGAGCAATTGAGCCGAGGCAGTGCCTACAAATCGACCGTGACCTCGCGACCTTCGCGTTGGCTGCGATAGATGCCATCGAGGATGGACATCACGTACAGCGACTGCTCGGCCGGCACCGGCGACGGTGCATCGTTGGCGACGGCACGAGCGAACTCGACGCACTCTTGGGCGTGTGGTTCGAGCTGGTCGCTGGTCACCTTGAGGGTGCGATTGTAGAGCTGGCGGGTCTCGTAATTGGTCGACAAGAACTCTGCCTTGGGCCAGTTGGCGCCGCCGTCTTGACCGTACAACCAGATCTGCATGTCTTCGCCCATCGTGTCGTGGTGCAAGGCCCAGCTGACTTCGATGACCAGGGTGGCGCCGTTTTCGAAGCGCACAAAACCGGATGCAAAATCCTCGACGTCCATGTCGGCCGGGACAGCACCGGGATGCCAGACCGAGAACGCGCCGGGCTTTTTGGTCAGTTCGCGACGAGCCACACCGGTGACCGACACGGGTTTGGGGTGCCCCATCAACCACAGCGTCAGGTCGAGCACGTGCACGCCGATGTCGATACAGGGGCCGCCGCCGCTCAGTTCCTTCTTCACGAAGCCAGCCGTGGGGATGAACGCATTGCGGCGCAACATCCAGCTCCGGGCATGATAGACGTCGCCCAAAGCACCGGCGGCGATTTCTTTCTTCATGGCCTGCGACACGCCAGCGAAGCGGAAGTGCTGGGCCGTCATCAATTTTTTGCCGGATTTGTCGCGGGCTGCGATCATCGTGCGCACTTCGGCCGGTGTCGGTGCGAGGGGCTTTTCGCAGATGACGTGCTTGCCGGCCTCGAGGGCGGCAATGGCCAGTGGCGCGTGGTGCATGTTGGGCGTGCAGATGTCGACGATGTCGATGCTCGGGTCACGCAAGATTTCGGCGAAGTCGGTCGTCGTCCGGCTCACACCGTAGCGCGCGCCCCAGGCTTCGAGGGCTTTGGGATTAATATCTGCGCCTGCAACGACTTCGGCATCGGTCGACGCCGCCCAGCCGGGCATGTGGGTGTGGGCAATCCCACCAACACCGATGACCGCTACTTTCAATGGTGCCATGACTCACTCCTCTGTGTGCAAATGACGTTCCTGGCGCATTGTAGCCCAGCTTTCGTCCACTGTAAACACGACAATCGACCATGTTTGCGTCGTTTCGTCTGCCTGATTAGGGCAGCAGGAAAAAACCCGGCAGTGCGCCCCGATACCCCATGTACGCCCACATCTGTCGCGTCAGCGTTCGTTTGCAGGGGGTACGGAAGCGCGCAGCGCAACGCCCGCACGCAGGTCCCCATCTCATCGCACGCGCCGCCCGTATGACCATCAGCGCTAGCCGCAGCTGTGTCGAATCCTGAGTTTGAGCGCATCCGGCAACTGCATTCGCAGCAACGAGCCGATCGTAGGGTATTCTCAACCAACCACGCACGTCCATCGAAATACATCGACGAAACCATCGCAAATCGTGAAAAATGTGTTACAGTTGTTGCATGTTTTGTGTGCTATCAAAGGCAGTGTCATGCTGATAATTCATCCATCCGACGATTCAGCAACATATAGTCACTATCTCCGCGAAATCCTCACGGTCGAGGGGTTTTCAAACCTGCAGTCTTGCACACGCGAACAAGCAACCACCGCCCACCTCAAAACCCATTCGGTGGTATTTGTGGTGCGCATGGCCGTGAGTGCGGCATTTCGCCAGAGTTGCCTCGAGTATGTGACAGGCGGCGGCAATCTGGTGGTTTTTCATCCCGATGATGGATTTGCGCGCGTGCTGGGGATCCAAACCACGCGCCGTGTCAGTGTGCACGCCGCTCTAACCATCACCACACCGCCACACAGCCGTGAATCGGTGCCGTTGCACATCCCTGCGGCAATCTGGAATGCCGGCGACGCCGATATTGTGGCACACATGCAGTCCGGCGCCGTGAACGCTCCTGCCATTCTGAAGCGCCGCATCGGGAGGGGGACGGTGCTCGCCTACGCATTCGAACTCGCCCATACCGTCGCACGCACCCGGCATGGGGACCCTGCTCTCGCCGGGATGAGCACGGGCGGCCTCGACGGCGTCATGCGCCCAAGTGAATTGTTTGCCCATCAACTCGACCCGCAATCCTCCAAAGTACCGGTTGCTGACCTGTTGACCGCACATTTTGCGCTCGAAGTACAGGATTTGGCGCCACAACCACGGGTCTGGTACTATCCCAGCGCCGGCCAGACCAGTACATTGATTATGACAAGTGACGACGATTGGTCGAGTCCGGCAGACTTCCGGGTGATGATCGACGCACTCGATCAACACCATGCGCATTGCACATTCTTTCTTGTGCCACAGAGTCACATCACCCCAGGGGCATTGACCGCCTGGCGCACCACTGGCCATTCGTTTAGCCTGCATCCTGCACACACCCGCGATGCCGAACAGGGATTGTTCACAGACCTGCCGCCTACCGAGTACGCGGCGCTGCTGAGTAGCGCATTTGAACGGCACAATCGCCTGTATGGAAGCCCTGCGCGCACGATACGCAACCACGCCGTGCGTTGGCTCGGGTATGTCGAGGGGGCTCGCTTGCTGGCGACCCACGGAGTACAGATGGATTTCAATTATCTGCCTGTTGCCCCGTACTATTGGGCATTGTGCGGATCTGGCCGACCAATGCGCTTTGTTGATGCCGATGGTGAAGTACTGAACATCTATCAGCAGCCAACGAATTGGACCGAAGAATGCTTGATCCATCCTGACTATGTCTTCAGCTTCAAATGGAACCCCACCCTCGCGATTGCCGTCACCGACGAATACATCGACGCTGCCGCAACCCGCTATTATTCTCCCGTTACGATCAACTCACACCCGGTGAGCTTCGCGAGCTATTCGCGCCCACTCATTGAAGCGCACTGGAAAGCCGCAGAACGCAACCATATGCCCATCATCTCGGCACAAGAGTGGCTGGACTGGACGATTACCCGCGAACGTGTACAGCTCACCTGGCTCGGCACAGAGCTCCAGGCGAGCTGTGACTCGGTCGTCCCACGCGTGACCATTTTGCTCCCTGCCGACGCAACGCCGAGCATCCCCGCACAGACGGTGACACGTTGGGGCAAAGCATACAACGCTGTCTCGTTGAGCCTCGCTGAGGGTGAATCGAAGGTTATCGCGACGCGCCCGTAGCTGTTATATGGCATACTCCGTACTATCCACTTCCCGCTCGCATGAGGTGCGTAATGGAATCATACCTTGGTGAGATTGTCCTTGTGGCGTTTTCGTATGCTCCGACCGGGTGGCTCAAATGTCAAGGACAGTATCTATTGATGTCCGAATACCCTGCGCTCCACGCGTTGATTGGTATTCGATATGGTGGGGATGGCGTTACTACATTCCGCTTACCTACTTTGTCCGCTCCGACGTCGATGAACTACATCATCTGTACGTCAGGAGTATTCCCCTCTCGCCCATAGAAAGGGTGTAGCGCATGGAAC
>CAIZHO010000125.1 GCA_903932805.1 uncultured Roseiflexaceae bacterium
ATGCCACCATTCGCCAGCGAGAAGGAGGTGGATCTGTGGGGAGGTCCGTTGCATGGCAGAGAGCACGATATCGATGCCTTTGTACGGTCGCACAAACCCAAAGCAGAGAACGAGATATGCATCGGCTGGGATGTTGAGCACATGACGGATGTTGACGGGTGTTTGCTGACACTGCAAGAGTGCGCCATGGAGTGGGAGCGGGATGTTTCGATGCATCGGGTGCATCGGAATGCTGTTCCCAAAGTGTACCACTGCGTCGGCGCGGGTCAACATCATCCGTGCAATCAGTGCCTGCCACTGCGGTGCGTCTGGCTCGACCAGTTGATGGTTGAGGGCAATCGTCGCAAGTCCACGCAGCTTTGCCTGCGCAACCAACATAAGCAGGAACGGGACCCAGTACGGGGTCCACCACTGCCAGATGACGATGTCGAAGTCATAGTGTCGCACTGTGCGCCAGGCAGTCACCCAGGTGACGGGGTTCCATCCATGGATCCGAGCCTCGATGCGACACTTGAGCGTCGACACTGTGGCAGGACGTGGATTGCCTGGGAACAATCCCGCCGGGTACAGCGGGTCGATGGCCCAACAGGTCACGTCATGCTCTGCGCGCAGTGCATTGACCAGCATCGTGCTGAATTGGGCAATCCCGCCGCGGGACGGTGCAACGGGTGCCACCACGAGGATACGTAATGGTGGAGTTTTACCGTTAGCCGTTGGCATCAGGTAACCCAAACACGCGATTCGCATTGTGCCAGGTTGCCGCAGCGACATCTGCGACCGTACACCCCTTGCGTGCGGCAATGAACGCTGCGATCAATGGGACATTTGTTGGCTCGTTCCGTTTGCCGCGGAGCGGATGCGGGGAGAGGTATGGACTATCGGTTTCGATCAGCAGATGCTCGAGGCCCACGGCATCGACGACCGCGTGCATTTGGGAGTTATTTTTGAAGGTAATCGGACCACTCAACGACAATGTACAGCCGATTGCAATACACGCCTCGGCATAAGCGACATCACCCGAAAACGAATGCAAGATGACCCCGTAGGGGTGTCTGACGTCGCTGAGAACTCGTAACGTGTCTGCATGTGCTTCGCGGCTATGGATGACAATCGGCAGGCGGTGCGTCGCGGCGAGTGTTATTTGAGAGCGAAAGAGTTCTTCTTGGACCGCTAACGGCGCAATCGCATAATGATGGTCGAAGCCGATTTCACCGATTGCGACGACTTTTGGATGCACGGCAAGGGCACCCAGCTGGTCCAGCCAGAGTGGGTCGTTGGCGACCTCTGGATGATTGGGTTGCACCCCGATGACTGCCCAACACCCGTCGTTGGCCTCTGCGCTTGTAATTGCAGCCTGCGAAGAGATCAGGTCATACCCGATTTCGCAGACACGCGTGACCCCAGCCGCCCGCATACGCGTACGCACATCTGCACGGTCGGTAGCAAATTGTTCGTTGTTGAGGTGTGCGTGGCTATCGAAGAACGAATGCTCCGTGGACATGGGCGTTGCTCATAGGGTTGATATTTCATTATACGGCTGGGACAGGACCGTATGGACGACGTATAATCCAACGGGTACCACCAGAGGAGAAGCGCATGACTGCACACTTGTTTACCCCCCTCACCATCGGCCCGTTGACGATTGCAAATCGTATTGTGGTGGCACCGATGTGTCAATACAGCGCCAATGACGGCGTCATGTCGGAGTGGCATATGGTCCATCTCACCGGACTCGCCACTGCAAGCCCCGGGATGGTGGTGATTGAAGCAACCGGCGTCGAACG
>CAIZHO010000126.1 GCA_903932805.1 uncultured Roseiflexaceae bacterium
AGCACGCGGCCGATGGACCAAACCCCGTTCGAAGCAGCAATCGCCCGCATCGGGATCGAGCAGTTGCGTGCCCAAGTCCTCAACGGGGCATACCGACTAGCTACGTGGCAGACCGCTCACCCCGAGCTCGCCGATGCGCCACGGGTCATGTTGTGCGCCAGTGGCACCCTTGTCCCCGAGGTACTGGCTGCCGCAGAGCAACTCTGGCACGAAGGAGTGGCTGCGGACGTCATCAACATTGTCAGCGCACGGACGCTATACGAGACGTTTGTCGCGAGCCGCAAGCAGGGCGAGCGTGATCCGTTTGCGTGGCTCTATCCGGATGCAGAACGCACCGCACCAATTATCACCGTCCATGACGCTGCATCGCATGCACTCGCCTGGATGGGGAGCATCTACGGCGCAAAAGTGACTTCGTTGGGTGTCGATGACTTTGGTCAGTCCGGTGCCCGTGATGACCTGTATCATCACTTTGGCGTGGATACCCCACACATTGTCGAGGCAGCCCTGAGCGCCCTCGACGAGTAATTCACCGAGTTTGCAATGCCCCTGTGCTGATAGCCTTCAGCACAGGGGCATCATGGTATAATCGCCCTAGAACCACGTGGTTCCAGTGCGCGAGAGGGAACTACCATGCCAGCAAACAAACCTTCTATTTTTTCGGTGTTACTCGATCTCGCACTTGTCAGCAACGAGCAGATGACCCTCGAGGCATTGGTCGCTGTCATCCACGCACGGCGTGAATCCTCGGGACCCAAATCGACCGCACAAACCATTGAACGTATCAATGTTGAATACCACAAAGCAGGGTTCATCCGCCTGCAGAATGGCAATTTTTACCCTTCACGACTTGTGTTGCCGGGCACGACGTTCCGCATCATCCCCGATGCAGAAGCGATTCGTGGTGAATACCTGTTGAGTGAATGGTTTGTCCCGTACCTCTTTTTTGGGCTCGTTATTTATCATGGTCGTCAGCCGATGCACCTCGACTACCGCAATGGTTCGTATGGGACGAACGGGTGGATGGCTGAGTCAGGGATCAAACTCGGTGACCATATTATTGTCACCATCGACGAACACGCCAAAGACACGTTCCATTTTGCAGTCGACCGTGCCCGAGATATCCATCTGCATGATACCGTGGATGCCGAGCGGGCAATTCTTTCTGCGTTCGGCGAAATCCCACAAGATCGCTTTGACATCATGCATGCGAGTGCAGCGTTTTTTGCGACCATTGCACTCGCGTCGTGGCGCACACAATACCCGTGCAGGCCATGGGACGTGCTCTACGAAATGGCCCGGCAGGGCCAATTCGACCTCGATCCACAGGGCGAGGTCATCAAAGACGCCATCGCCGCACTGCAGCATGCAATGCGCCAACGACGCTCTGCAGATGTCGCGCGTGGCATCTGGGATGGGATGGCACCGCGCTATTCTGCGGTGCGGCTCGCAATCGACACCAACGAAGACGATGCGATGGGGAGTCGTGTCAATGTCCCCGCGGTCGACATGCGCCTCGACTTTTCGAGTCGCATCGAAGAGTCCCTCGCAAAGGGACTGTATGACGTCAGCATGGGCAACGAAGAGGCCGACGAAGACCCCGCGGACCAGCCATACTCGGCAATCGATCAGAGCGATGCGTCGTATACCTCTGCGTTGCACTCTGACTACGACGACGAAGACAATGATGACAGCGAATTCGATCCCGAAGTGATGAACGGCGAAGAGCTGGACGACGACACGTTTGCCATGTTGTTTGCCAATCGGCACCCGGCCCTCGAGGCCTGGTCTTCGACGTTATTGCGCAGTATGAAGCCCATCGAGCGCAGATTGCTGGTGCGTGCCGAATCAGATGAGGATTACAACGCCGTCCTTACCGTTGCCTTGCAACGGTTGTTA
>CAIZHO010000127.1 GCA_903932805.1 uncultured Roseiflexaceae bacterium
ACCGGGATGTTGATGCCCGACAGGGTCACATCGGCAATAGCGGTCGGATCAAAACCGCGCACATAGAAGTTCACATCGTTCAGCTCGACCAGACCCGCCAGGTCACGGACGCCACCGTCGATGACGGCTCCGGCATGGGTGCGCTTGGCGACGGCAGTACCCAAGTTGTCGCCGACGAGGGTACCGTCTTTGACTTTGCCAAAGAGGTCACAGACCATGACGTCGTTGCGCTCGAGTTGTTCGATAATCCACGAGTTCTGACCACCGATTTTGCCACGGCCTGCGGCGATGCCGGAGTCCTGGATGGCTTTGTGGAAGTCCGGGCGATGCGGCACAAAGGCTGCGGTGACGGCGCGACCGACGGTGACTTTGCCGGGGTGCGTCTCTTTCCAACTGCCAGCGAACTGCAAGTTGAAGCCATGGCGACGCAAGGTGCCCCAGGCTTCTTCGGTGGTGACCAACTTCATGCGTTCGATCAAATCATCGGGCACTTTTGGTCGACCGTCGGCGAAGCGCTCGAACGGATTCTCGGACGTCAGGGCAATCATTGCCTCACGGGTCGGTTGTACATGCCACGTCATTGGGGGTACCCTTTCATATAAAAATCATGCAGCAATCAATGCGTCCAGCCCAAAAGCCGTTCCGCCTTGCTGCAGTCATACACACCTTCATGCCCACGAATGGGTTTCGTGAGCGGGACTTTTGGCCACCACTGTGCAATCAAATCGGCAGTTGGTTCGGCCATCACCGTTGTGGGCGAGACGATATAAAACGCCTCGTGACCGACATATGGTGCGTCCAAAATCGCCAAACAGGCACGCGCTGCCGATTCTGCCAACGTATATGCCCAGAGTTGTTTGGCATTCGAATCAGAATTATTGTTGGCGCGGGTCTGCGCCATTTCGAGATTGGCCACCACCCAGTGGAAGCGCAACGACGCAATCGTCATGTCTTCGTAGCGTCGGGCCATCGCGTCGCCTTGTATCTCGCAGATCCACTTCGACAAGCTATACGGGTCTTCGCTGTAGGTCGGATGGAGCTCTGTGAGAGGCAAAAACTCATACGTCGGCCAACGACTATACACCGCACCGATTGCGTTGATACTCGAGGCTTGCACAACCCGCTTGATCCCCACTTTGGCGGCGGCCAACAACGCGTTGTAGCTACTGGTGACATTGTTGTTGTGCACCACGTGCTCAGGGTATCCACCGGGTGCGGGGATCGCTGCCAAGTGAATCAACACATCGAATCCGTCGATTGCATCATGGAAGGACTGATAGTCCGACAGCTCTGCATTGACGTACTCGACTCCTGCGGGGATAGACCCTTCTGGGGCTTCTACACGGTCAATATTGCGCACGCTGTGGCCCATGGCGACAGCTTTTGCAATAACGTGCTTGCCCACACTCCCACTCCCACCGGTGACCGCGATGCGCATGTCTGCTCCGTGTATCCCCACGGGCAACGCGTCTGGCTCCATGAGGAGCAGACGCGCGCCGTTACGATTGGTTAGTTCCCTTTTTCACCCCAGACGACTTC
>CAIZHO010000128.1 GCA_903932805.1 uncultured Roseiflexaceae bacterium
GTGACTGAACTATTCACTGATAACTGATAACTGATAACTGATAACTGATAACTGATAACTGATAACTGATAACTGATAACTGATAACTGATAACTGATAACTGATAACTGATAACTGATAACTGATAACTTCTACTGCTGCGCATGTCGATTGGCTGCCGAATACCGCCCCGTGATGCCATGCTCGAGTTGTCGTTCGATGTCGCCCAACAGCGCACTCGCCCCAAAGCGGAACCGGCTCGCGTCGAGCCACTCACGCCCCAGCTCGTCGTCCACCAACAGCAGCCAGTCCAGCGCCTGTTTGGCCGTCCGGATGCCGCCCGCCGGTTTGAAGCCGACAATCTGCCCCGTCCGCTGATGGTACTCACGGATCGCCCGCAACATCACCAGACTGACCGGTAACGTCGCATTGGTCGGCTCTTTGCCCGTTGACGTCTTGATGACATCCGCGCCGGCCATCATGCACACCAGCGACGCCCGCGCCACATCCGTCAACGTGCCCATGTCGCCCGTGCCCAGGATGGTCTTCAGGTGGGCATTGCCGCAGGCTGCCCGGAAGGTGCGTATCTCGTCATACAACGCCTGCCAATTGCCCTCGAGCACGTGCCGGCGCGAAATGACGATGTCGATTTCGGCCGCACCGGCTGCCACCGACAGTTCGATTTCGCGCACCCGCGTCTCGAAGGGGCTCAACCCTGCGGGGAACCCCGTCGACACTGCTGCCACCGGGATACCACTCCCCGCCAACGCCGTCACCGCTGGCGCAATCATCTCGTGATACACACACACCGCGCCGACGTGAATGGTCTTGGTGGTCATCCCCAATGCGTCGAGCAGATCCTGCCGCACCGGTTGGCGCGCTTTGGCACACAGCCGCTGCACCGTCCCCACCGTGTCGTCACCCGCCAACGTCGTCAAATCGATACAGGTAATCGCCCGCAACAACCAGGCGAGTTGATAGTCTTGCTTGACACTGCGCCGCGCCACATGCGACGCACAACGTCGTTCGACCGCGCTGCGGTTAATGGTGGTCGCTTGCACCCAACTGATATCGAGCGCAATTGCTTCAGGGCGTGGATGATGAGACATACAGACTCCTCGCCGATGCTTTGTTTTGTGTATTATAGTGAGAAAAGCAGCAGGGCTGGACGCCAGCCCCGCTGGTCTGCCTGCCAGGCGTTGCCTGGCAATCTCCCCCCACGACAGCCGCTGTGCCAATTGTGTATATCGAGCTGCCCGTGGCGCACGCAAGACCGCGCCACGCTCCCCTGCCATGCGCTGGGCGAGTGTTTGTACTCCAAAGGATTGTTCGATGAAAACCATGACCTGCCGCCAACTCGGTGGTGCCTGCGACCATGCGTTCCATGCCGATACGCTCGACGAGATGGCCGCTCAATCCCAATCCCACGCCCGGGCGATGTTCGCAGCCCAAGACGCTGATCATCTCGCCGCCATGGAGGCCATGTCGGTCGTCATGGCCAATCCCAGCGCCATGATCGCCTGGATGGACGACAAAAAACAGCTCTTTGATTCGTTGCCACACGCGTAGTGCCGAGGCATGCCTCGGCTCACAGTGTGTCCGCCGGGCGAGGTACGCTCCGTGCCCATGGACTGCGGCCAGAATAATCCACTCCGTGCCCATGGACTGCGGCCAGAATAATCCACTCCGTGCCCATGGACTGCGACCAGAATAATCCACTCCAAGCCCATGGACTGCGGGCAGAATAATCCACTCCAAGCCCATGGACTGCGGCCAGAATAATCCACTCCAAGCCCATGGACTGCGGCCAGAATAGTCCGCTCCAAGCCCATGGACGCAGGTCCATGGGCTACCAAACGTCTCCGGCACGCCAATCACACACCACGACGCAGTCGCGTGTGTGCCACGACGCTTCCGCAGGCAGCACCATCAGGCCTTCGTCTTCGTCTGCCGTGCGCACCATCTGTTCATGTTCGGTGACATAACTTTTGCCCAAAAATCGCACCCAGCCCAGTTTTTCGTAGAATTCCTGCTCACCCGTCGACAGCATGGTGATCGCGTATCTCTCATGTGCGCGGGCACCGAGGATCTGCATCAGTGCGTTGCCATGCCCCTGCCCCTGCCGGTCGGGATGGACTGCCACGCCTTCGACATAGCCCACCGTGACCGGGACTCCGTTGACCTGCATCTGTCGCCCGACCAGGGCTGCATGTCCGATGATGGTGTCGCCGTCGACGGCCAGCACGCGGATCCCCCCGGCCGCATGATCGGCATCGGCATCCGAAAAATCCGCACCAAACGCAGCGTTCAACACCTGCCGAATCGCCGCCCGGATTGACGCATCGAGTGACGCATCGTCGTGGATTAGGTACTGCGCCATGGTCGGCTCCGGATGTACTAGAGCGTCAGGAAATTCTTGAGCATCGCATGTCCATGCTCGGTCATAATCGACTCGGGATGGAACTGCAAGCCATAAATCGGATACGTCGCATGCTTCAGGCCCATGATGATGTCGTCGTCGGTCCAGGCGGTGCGCACCAATTCTGCAGGGAGCCCGTCCTGCCGCACAATCAGCGAATGGTAGCGCGTCGCCATGAACTGCTGCGGCAGTCCGGCAAACAATCCCTTGCTGTCGTGATTCATCGCAGATCGTTTGCCGTGCATCACCAGCGGCGCACGTTCGACGATGCCGCCAAACGCCGCCCCAATCGATTGATGCCCCAAGCATACACCCAACGTCGGGATGGTCGGTCCCAAGATCTTGATGATGTCGATGCTAATCCCGGCCTCGGTCGGGGTACATGGACCCGGCGATACAACCACACGCTCGGGCCGCATGGCAGCGGCTTCGGCCACGGTAATCTGGTCGTTGCGTTTGACGACGACCTCGGCCCCCAACTCACTCAGGTACTGCACCAGGTTGTAGGTGAACGAATCGTAGTTATCGATGAGCAGAATCATGCCACACCTCCCTCGGTGCTGAACCGGTCCGCCAACTCCAGTGCCCGCAACGGCGCCGCCGCTTTGTTACAACTCTCGCGGTACTCCATCTCGGGGTCGCTGTCGGCCACAACCCCGCCGCCTGCTTGTACATAGGCGACGCCGTTGACAATCACAATGGTGCGCAGGGCAATACACGTGTCCAGGTCGCCGTTGAATCCCAAGTGCCCCACCGCGCCGGCATACACGCCACGACGTGATTGCTCGAGTTCGGCGATGATCTGCATGGCCCGGATTTTGGGGGCGCCTGATACGGTCCCTGCAGGGAAGCAGGCCCGCAGTGCGTCGATACCGCGCATGTCGTCGCGCAGTTCGCCCGTCACATGGCTGACCAGATGTTGCACGTGCGAGAATTTTTCGACCTGCATAAAGCGCGGCACCTTGACTGTTCCCGGCTTGCTGACCCTACCGATGTCGTTGCGCCCCAGGTCGACCAACATGAGGTGTTCGGCTTTTTCTTTCTCATCGTGCAACAACTGCTGCGACAACGCCTCGTCTTCTTCGGGTGTTTTGCCGCGGGGCACCGTACCAGCAATCGGGTGCGTCGTCACAATGCCTTCTTCGACACGCACCAGCAACTCGGGCGACGCCCCGACGAGGATTCCATCCGGCCCCGTCACATAAAACATATACGGCGACGGATTGACCGTCCGCAAAGCCCGGTAAACCGTGAACGGATCGGTTTTCACCGGTCGCGAGAAGCGCTGCGACGGCACCACTTGGAAGACATCACCCGCCGCAATGTATTCTTTGGCATGCAACACCCGCTCGACATACTCGCCCAGCGATACATTCGACGTGGGGACGACCGGCGTGCCCGCCTCGCCTTCTTGCAATGCCATCCCGGCAGGGAGTGGTTGGCGCAAGCGGGCCACAATGGTACGAATTTTCGCCGTCACCCGCTCGTACTCAATCGTCAGATCTGCCGCATCCAGATGCACATGGCTGATGACCTTGATGCGGTGGCGCACGTGGTCAAAGACCAACAACGTGTCGACGAACTGCCACATCGCATCGGGCATCTCGTAATCGCAATGGGCAGGGCGCGGGATGCGCTCGAAGTTGCAGACCGTCTCGTATGCCATATAGCCCACTGCACCCCCCACAAAGCGGGGCAGGTCGGGCAGGCGCACCGGACGGTAATCGGACAAATAGGACTGCAACAGTTCCAGCGGGTCATCGTATGCAATCGTCTGCTTGTAACCAGCTTGGACGGCGTGCGCTTTACCCTCGCTCATCCGCAAGGTCAGGTACGGCTCGGTGCCGATGAACGAATAGCGCGCCAGGTGTTGGCCGCCTTCGACCGACTCGAGCAAAAACGTCCACGGACCTTGGGCGGTCTTGAGGTAGGCCGACACGGGCGTCTCGAGGTCGGCAGCGATTTCGGTGTAGAGCGGGCA
>CAIZHO010000129.1 GCA_903932805.1 uncultured Roseiflexaceae bacterium
ACGCAACCCACGCACCGCGGGCGTGGCCCGTTGCTCGGCCATGGGCGTACCCGCGATGGGTTGGAACGGCGCATAGTAGACCCGCCGCACGGCTAGTTCACGATGGAGCCACGCGGTGGCGTCCAATAACGCTTTGTCGTCTTCGCCGGCAGCACCCACCACAAACTGTGTGGCTATGCCTGCTTTGAGAAAGCCGGCTTGCTGGAAGTCGCGCATCCAGGCGAGGCGGGCAATCACATCGCGGTGCCAATCACGGCTCGGGTCGATGGCCGCCTGGTGGGCTGCACTGGGGACCTCGATGTTGAGGCTCAGCCGATCCGACACGCGCGCAGCCGCTTCGATTAACGCGTGCGACACGCCGGGCGGTAGCTTGAGGTGCAGGTAGCCGGCATACGAATGGGTGGTGCGGAGCAACACTGCGCTGTCGACCAAACCCGTGGCAGCCTGTTCGGGCGAATCGGCCACCGCCGTCGACAGCAACAGTCCCGCGTCGTGGCGACGCAACTGCGGCATGACTGCTTTGGCGACCTCGTCGGCCGTGAGCGTCGCACGGGGCACGTCGCGGCCGCTCTGCAACGGGCAATACGGGCACGAATGCACACATTCGGCGCTCATCAGGAGGCGT
This sequence comes from uncultured Roseiflexaceae bacterium, assembly GCA_903932805.1. Taxonomy (GTDB): domain Bacteria; phylum Chloroflexota; class Chloroflexia; order Chloroflexales; family Roseiflexaceae; genus UBA965. The sequence continues at coordinate 626 of CAIZHO010000129.1, forward strand.
ACGACGGGGCGAGGTTTGCCTTTGGCATCGGCCTCGGTGCCCAGTGGGGCGTTGGACCAACTAGCTTTTTTGGACTGATAGCGGCGGCCAGCCACGGAATGCGTGTCGCATGCTTCGTAGCCGGCCGCAGGTGCAAGGATGTCCAGTTTCCGTTCGAGGTCCATGGATCGTCAGATTATTCTTTGGGTTTGTTGTCGGGCAGCGTGTCGATATTGAGCGGGCCGGTCTGGTTTACTTTGTCGAGCATGGCGTCTTCGATGCGGACGGTCTCGGGCGCGGGGGTTTCGTCGAACAATGACTTGGGTGCTACGACGATGATGTCTTCAGCAGAATCGCTGCTGCCGTCAACGGCTTCTTCGATGTGGCGGGCGTGGTTAATCCACAACCCAATCACCCCACCGACGATCAGCACGATGCTGGCGATTTGGGCGACACGCAGTGACTCATCACAGCCGCCACCGATGAGGTCGGTACACAGGCTGTCGACGCGCAGGCCTTCGATCCAGAGGCGGCCGGTACCGTAGATGATGGCATAGAAGAGCACCATGTCACCGCGGCGCAGAATGTCGCGGTAGCGTCGTTCGATGAGGACGAGCAAACCAACGCCGAGCAGGTTCCACAACGATTCGTACAAAAACGTCGGGTGAAAAAGCGTGCTGGCAGGATATTTGTCGAGGTCGTTGTAGGGTGCGAGCCGGTTTGGGGCGTCGATGACCACCCCAAAGCCCAGATTTGATGGCTGTCCATAGGCCTCTTGGTTGAAGAAGTTGCCCCAGCGGCCGATTGCCTGCGCCAACAAAAACGTCGGCATGACGATGTCGAGCCATTCGATCATGTTGAGGTTGTGGCGTTTGGTGTAGATGAACGCTGCCAATGCTGTGCCGATGAGTGCACCGTGGATGGCCAGGCCACCCGTGGCCGGGTTGAGAATCATCAGCCAGCTCTGATTAGCGAAGCGCGGCCATTCGAAGATGACGTAGTAGATGCGCGCAAAGGCGATGCCCATGATCATCCCAAAGACGACCATGTTCCACATGTGTTCGGGGTCATGGCCACGCTTTGCGGCGCGGTTGGCAGCCCACTGACCAGCAATCATGGCACCGCCCACGATGAGCACGCCGTACCAGCGCAACGCGACTTCGAACGAGCCTAACATGAACTGAATCAAAAATGGATCGTCGGGTGGGTAAATCTGCATAATGGCCCTCAGCTATTCACTATTACGGCTATTTTACTGCAAACCAACGCGATGCGCCTTGCACTCACCAACTGCTCATACGACGGTCACCAAACGGTGGGTGGTACAATATGCGCGGGTCTACCGCACAGACGAGGTCACTATGCTCATTGCCATCGACATCGGCAATACCAATATCAAAATCGGCATCTTCGACGGTGCCACCATCGTTGCGCATTGGCGTATCTTGACCGAGCGCGGCAAACTCGCCGACGAGTATGCAGTCCTGTTGCACAATTTGCTCGCGCTCGCCGGTATCGATCGGCGCGACATCAACGGCTGTGTGATGTCGTGCGTCGTGCCGCCGTTGACGACACAATTCAAGCAAGTCTGCGAAAACTACCTGGGCATTGCACCATTGATGGTCGGGCCACGTGTGCCGTCGGGCTTGCGCTTCGATGTCGAATCCCCCGACGAAATGGGGTCGGATCGCATCGCCAACTCCCTCGCCGCCACCCGCATGTACGGGACACCGGTGATTGCCATCGCCTTCGGCACGGCAACGACCTTTGATGTCGTCGTGGACGATGTCTACATCGGCGGGTGTATCGCACCGGGGCTGGGCATCTCGTCCGACGCGTTGTTTTCGCTGGCTGCCCGGCTGTACCAGGTCGAACTGGTACGCCCGCCGGCAGTCATCGCCCGCAACACCATGCACCACATGCAGGCCGGGGTCATCATTGGCTACACCGGCTTGGTCGAGGGTATCGTCAGCCGCATGCACGCCGAGCTTGGGCAGACCTGCCCGGTGGTGGTCACCGGAGGGTTGGCTGATGTCATCGCCAAAGAGACACCCGTCATCACGGCGGTCGAACCCAATCTGACGCTCAACGGCCTGCGCATGATCTACTTGCACAACCGCCCCGACCACGGCGCTTAACTGCGCGAGAGGACCTGCCGTGTCTGTATTGCCCCCACCTGCTGACAAAGCCCGCTTCGTGGCGGCCATGTTCGACCGCATCGCCGGCGGCTACGACCGCATGAACAAGCTGATGACCTTCGGACTCGACGACTGGTGGCGGCGCATCACCGTACGCGCGCTGGCCCCCGCGGCCGATGCCCAGATGCTCGACATCGGCAGTGGCACGGGGCCGTTCATCCCGTTGCTGTTGGCCAGCGCACCACAGGGCTACGTGGTGGGGACGGACTTTACATTGGCCATGATGCAGGCCGGCCAGGCGCGCCTGACGGAACAGTCGGGGTTTGTCTGTGGCGACGCCATGCAGCTCCCGTTCGCCGATGCGACATTTGACATCATCACGGCGGGCTTTGTGATCCGCAATGTGGTCGATATCGACACCACCTTCCGCGAGCTCTATCGCATCACCAAGCCGGGCGGCAAACTGGCCATCCTCGAGGTGGCCCGGCCTCGGCTGGCGCTGGTACGCTGGGGGCATCGACTCTACTTCGAACGCATCATGCCGGTGCTGGCGGGGGCGTTGGGGGCCGACCCGGTCGCCTATCGCTATCTGCCCGAGTCGTCGCGCGTGTTCCCCGACCCACCGGTACTGGCCGATATGCTCCGGGCTGCTGGCTGGCAACAGGTCACGTATCGCTTGTTGCCGCCCAATGCGGTGGCGTTGCATGTGGCGGTGAAGGAATCGGGAGACGGGCACGCAGAGTACCCGCACACAGATGTGCGGGTATGACGGCGGAGATAGAGAGAACGCAGAGATTTTCGATAGACGGTCACGATGAGGTTGGGTGGTGGGTGATGTTGAAGAGAAGCGGGTCACGCAGAGTACCCGCACACACATGTGCGGGTATGACGGCGGAGATAGAGAGAACGCAGAGATTTATATAACGAGTTCGATCATGTTGGGTGGTGGGCAGAAATTTTGGGAGGTGCGGGTCACGCAGAGGCGCCGAGTAAGAGAGAGCACGGAGTTATAGAAACCGTTTGATCAGATTGTTGGTATGCGCTATTGGGCGGGGCT
>CAIZHO010000130.1 GCA_903932805.1 uncultured Roseiflexaceae bacterium
ATGATTGTCGCAATCAACAAGATGGACTCACCAAACGCCAACCCTGACAACGTACGTCAACAGCTCGCGGTCAACAATGTCATTGTCGAATCATACGGTGGTGATGTCCCATGTGTCGAAGTATCGGCACGTATGCGCACCAACATCGACGGATTGCTCGAGATGATTTTGTTGGTAGCAGACCTGCAAGACTACAAAGCAAACCCACAAGCCAAAGCTATTGGCACCGTCGTCGAAGCCGAGATGGATCGACAACGCGGACCCATTGCAACCGTCCTCATCCAAAACGGCACCTTGCGTCTCGACGACAACGTGCTAGTTGGCAACGGTACGGGTACGGTGCGTGCAATGTTCAACGAAACCGGCAAGCGTATCCGCTTTGCTGAGCCATCTACCCCGATTCTCATCCTTGGGCTCAACGAAGTACCCCAAGCGGGTGACATTTTGCAAGTCATGACCGATTTGACCATCGCACGCGAAGTAGCTGTTCAACGACAGCGCCAGATTCGTCTCGACGCAATGGCAAATCTGCGATCAGTCAGTCTCGATGGGTTGTTTGCCAACATCCAGCAAGGCAAAATCAAAGAACTGAACTTGATCGTCAAGGTAGACGTGATGGGTTCCATCGGCGCTATCGAACACGCATTAGGTCAGCTCAATACGAGCGAAGTCCAAATCAAGATTATCCACCGTGGCACCGGTACGATTACCGAAAGTGATGTCAACTTGGCAATTGCCTCGCGGGCCATCATCATTGGGTTTAATGCGCGTCCAGACCCGGCAGCCCGTAAGTTTGCTGAGCTCAGCGGTATCGACATTCGCTTTTATAACATCATCTACAACCTTGTGGAAGAGATGAAGAAAGCAATGATCGGGATGTTGGACCCAGAATTCCGCGAAGTCATCGAAGGTTACGCAGAAGTCCGCAATACGTTCCGATTGCCCAGCCGCGAAATCGTCGCAGGCCTCTACGTTACCGATGGCAAGCTCAATCGCCAGCTCTCGGTCCGCGTCCTCCGCAGCGGTGTTGTGGTTCATGATGGGCGCTTGAGCAGCCTCCGTCGCTTCAAGGAAGACGTCCGTGAAGTGACCTCCGGGTACGAATGTGGTGTCGTGGTGGACGGCTTTACTGACGTCCAAGATGCCGACAACATGGAATTCTACCGGAAGGAACGCGTGGAGCGCACCGCATAACGATGAGCAAACGTACCCTACAAGTGGCCGGCGAAATACAACAAATCGTCGGCCACCTCCTCCAGTTCGAAGTCAAGGACCCACGCGTGGCCTTTTGCACCGTGGTGAACGTTGATATTTCGACAGACCTGCAGATGGCCCACATCCACGTATCCGTCATGGGTGATGCCGACGCACGCAAAGCAACCATGGGCGCGCTTGACCGCGCCCGTGGCTTTATCCGACGTGAACTTGCTCGTGAACTACGCCATTTGCGGACTGCACCCGACATTCGCTTCATGCTGGATGAATCACTCGACCACAGCATGCGCATCAATGAATTACTCCGCGACATGAAGTCGCAACAGTAGGACACGACATGGACCGCATCAGCATGTTTACCGCCGCTGCCATTACATGGCGCGAGCGCGTATCCAACGCCAACACCATACTTTTGGTCACACACGTCAATCCTGATGGAGATGCTCTGGGTTCCCTTATCGGACTGATGATGGCACTCCCCCAACTGACCGAAGCAACCATCATACCGGTCGTGCAACAGCCGATACCACAATACCTCGAGTGGGTGCCGGGCAGCGAACAAAGCATCGCGCTCACTGCCGACAAACCGTGGCCAAATCCCGACCTCATCATCACGGTCGATTGTGCATCGGCAGATCGTCTTGGCGGCATTGCTCCGCAGCACATACATCACATCGAACACACAGCGGTTATCCAAATTGATCATCACGCAACCAACACGTTGTTTGGGGTGCACAATCTCGTGGTCGCAGATGCCTGTGCAACGTGCGAGATCATCACGGAGTTTTTGCCGTATCTCGGTATTACCATCACCGCTGGAATAGCCACGCCGTTGTTGCTTGGCATCATGACTGACACGCAGAGCTTTCAAATCTACGATACCAGTGCCAAGACATTGTCACTTGGCGCAAGCCTATTTACGGCAGGTGCGGATCATGCACGGATAGTGTCGAAGGTATTTCGTTCGACACGACTCGAAGCACTCACGCTTGCATCACGTGTCATCAATGCCATGCATACACACGGCGATGTCGTCTGGTGTGGTGTCCCGTTGACATGGGTCGAAGAACTCAATGCGACCGATGACGAGAGTGACGAAGCACTCCATATGCTACAACGTATCGAAGGACCGGAAGTTATCATGTTGATAAAGCAACGAAACCAGGGTGTCAAGATTTCGTTGCGCTCCAGGAATGTTAATGTTGCGGCTGTCGCAAAAAAACACGGTGGCGGTGGACATATCCACGCAGCCGGCATCAATCTCGCAGAACACACCATCGACAGTGCAGCAGCACTTTTGTTACCGGATCTAACGGCACTATGCACGGATTCATCTCCATCGACAAACCACTCGGAATAACCTCGCACGATGTGGTTGCTATCGTGCGTCGTATCAGCCGTATCAAACGCATAGGACACGCAGGGACACTCGATCCCGGCGCTTCAGGCGTTTTGGTGCTCGCCGTCGGCGCTACGACCCGTTTGATCGAGTACGTCCAAGATGACACCCACAAAACCTACGTAGCAACGATACAACTCGGGAGTGCCACAGACAGTGATGACGCAGACGGATCAGTGATTGCGCGAGCTGCTGTTCCGGAACTGTCGGAAGCGTGGCTTCTCCAGACTCTTGCTCCATTTGTTGGGCAGATACTGCAAGTTCCACCGAAAGTATCTGCAATTCATGTCGACGGCCAGCGCATGTATGATCTTGCACGCAAAGGCATCGCACCGGAACTCCCTGCACGCCCCGTACATATCTATCACATCGCGCTGCGTGGCTTTACCCGTGATACCATATCGCTCGAAATCAGCTGTGGCAAAGGCACGTACATCCGATCACTCGCACGTGATATCGGCATCGCGCTTGGTACACTGGCCCATTTATGTTCGTTGCGACGAACCGCCGTCGGCAGCTTTCGCGTCGATGACTCGGTCAGCCTCGATACACTGCGTGCTGATGGGATTGCACCCTGGCTTTTCGCCAATTCCCGGGCACTCGATGGGTGGCCGGTGTACTGCGTGAACGCTGCCGAACATCGCTTGATTGACAATGGCATGCCAATCACTGCGCCATCGCTTGCCGATGGCCGCGTCGCAGTTGTTGATACTACAGGCGAGCTCATCGCCACTGCAGAATCACGCGCAGGGAGTCTTCATCCATCCAAAGTGTTCCGTTGGAGTGATGCATCATGAAGCTTATCGCTGGATTCCCTGCACAGGAAGTGGCCGGACCTTCGACGGTGACCGTCGGCGTGTTTGATGGTATGCACACCGGGCATACGATGTTCCTGCGGCGTATGGCAGATGCAGCGCACGCCAATGGCCACCGTGCAGTGGTTGTAACCTAGATCG
>CAIZHO010000131.1 GCA_903932805.1 uncultured Roseiflexaceae bacterium
ATGCGGATAGATGTAATGAATCAACACATACCCGAATGCAAAAAACCACGATAGATAGCGATTGTAGACAATCAACTTTTTCAAAGCCACGACACATCCCCTCTCAGGGCATCATGCGATGCCCATCATGCGATTACACGGTCTGCATGTTAGATGAAAGAGGGGAATGCTTTGGGCGGCGGGCTGGCGGGCGGTGCGATTGCTGATTGCACATGGAGATTGGACAGCCCCACCCGTGCGCCCCGTTGCAACCCCAGCCAGCCGCTGAGCGCTGTGCTCAGCACGAGCAGTGCCAACGCGTGCAAGGTTTCGTGGCTGATACGCGGGGTATGACCATCTGCCGGTGTGTTCTGGAGCATCGTGCAGACATAGTGTGCCGTGCCTGGCTGGGCCATCGGCTGGCAATCAGCAATACACCACAATGGGATACCAATGGCTGTCCAACACCACACGACGAAGAGAGTGCGGAACAACCAGCGGCTGGTCTGTTGGTATTGCTGACGCATCAGCCCCATCGGCTACACCTTGTCCCAGAAGTGGCAGGCGGCCCAACGGCCGGGGGCTTTCTCTTCGAGGGCTGGTTCGTGGGTTTTGCAGATATCTGATGCCATCCAACAACGCGGGTGGAACCGGCAGCCGCTGGGTGGGTTCGACGGGCTGGGCACATCACCCTCGAGCACGATGCGATCACGTTGTGCGGTCGGGCGCGGTACAGGTACCGCGGCCTTGAGGGCTTTGGTGTAGGGGTGGAACGGTCGTGCAAAGACATCGGCACGGGGTGCGAGTTCGACCATTTTGCCCAAATACATAATCCCAATGCGGGTCGAGACATACTCGACCACCGCCAGATTGTGTGCCACAAACAGGTACGTCAAACCCAGGTCACGCTGCAATTGGATGAGCAGATTGAGCACTTGTGCCTGGATGCTGACATCGAGCGCCGATACCGGCTCGTCGAGGACCAACAGCTCGGGCTCCATGATGAGGGCCCGGGCGATGCCGATGCGTTGGCGTTGCCCGCCCGAAAACTCATGGGGGAAGCGTTCGAGCAGTGACGGCGACAACCCGACCTTCTCCATGATGGCCTGTAGTTTGACCTGTTGTTCGTCGCGGCTGCCCACCCCATGGATGACCAACCCCTCCGCGATGCTCTCGGCCACGGTTCGACGGGGATCCAGCGACGCATACGGGTCTTGGAAGATGATTTGCATCTTGCGTCGGAACGCTTTTTGTTGGGCGCGGTTGGCCGACAACACCGGCGCTCCGTCGAACAACACCTCGCCGGACGTGGCGGGGATGAGGCGCAACAACGTGCGACTGACCGTTGTCTTGCCGCACCCGGATTCGCCCACCAAGCCCAGGGTCTCGCCCTTGTTGATGGTGAACGATACGTCGTCGACGGCGCGGACCTGCCCCGTCACACGGCGCAATACACCGGTCCGAATGGGGAAGTATTTGACGAGGTTCTTGACCTCGAGCAGTGGTGTGCTCATCGTGCAGGTGCTCCCTCTGTGGCATACAACCAACACCGAACCTGCCGGCCCTGGTGCTGCACGAGCGGTGGTGCTTTGTCGCAGGCGGCGTGGCGTTTGGCGCACCGGTCCGCAAAGCGGCAGCCGAGCGGTGGGTCAATCATCATCGGCACCGTCCCTTCAATCGACTGCAGGGTGCGGTTGCTGGCATCGCCCAAAACGGGCATCGAGTTGAGCAGTGCGAGCGAGTAGGGGTGCAGCGGTTCATCGAAGAGTTCGTGCACGGTGGCGTTTTCGACGATTTGACCGGCGTACATCACGATGACGCGGTCGGCCATTTCGGCGATGACCCCCAAATCGTGGGTAATCAACATAATCGAGGTGTTGACGGTTTTGCGCAACTCACGCATCAGCTCGAGGATCTGGGCTTGAATGGTCACGTCCAGTGCCGTGGTCGGCTCGTCGGCGATCAGCAGTTCGGGGTTGCAGGCGAGCGCCATGGCAATCATGATGCGTTGTGCTTGCCCGCCGGATATCTCGTGCGGGTACGAGTTCATCCGTTGTTCGGCGTCGGGCAGGCGGACCAACTTGAGTAATTCGACGGTACGCACTTTGGCCTGCTCGAGGGTCATGTTCTGGTGGATCTGGAGCGCCTCGGTAATCTGACTGCCGACGGTATAGACCGGGTTGAGGCACGAGGTCGGCTGTTGGAAGATCATCGAGATGCGGTTACCGCGGTAGGTACGCATCTGCTCCTCGGACAACGACAGCATGTCGGTGCCCGCAAAGGTAATGCTCCCCTCGACGATTTCGCCCGGGTCGCCAATCAGCCGCATAATCGACAACGACGTCACGCTTTTGCCACTGCCTGACTCACCCACGATACCCAACGTGGTGCCTGTGGGCACGTCGAAGCTGATATCGTCGACGGCTTGGACCACACCGCCTGGGGTAAAGAAATACGTCTTGAGATTTTTGACCGACAAGAGTGGTTGACTGGTCATGATGCAGCACTCCGATCACGTATCGCTTTGAGCAGTGCGTCGCGCTTGGCACGGGTGACCTCGGTCTGTACCCGCGGGTCGAGGGCATCGCGGAGGCCGTCACCGATGTAGTTGATGGCCAGCGAGCAGACCAAAATCGGCAGCGTGGGCACCAGCGGCATCCACGGGTAGTTGAACATGTAGCTGTTGGCGAACGAGAGCATATTGCCCCAGCTCGGCGTGGGGTCTTGGATCCCGAAGCCGAGGAAGCTGAGCGCTGATTCGGCCACCAGCGCCCCACTCAACCCCAACGTGTAGGCCACGATGATAGGCGGCATGGCGTTGGGCAAGACGTGGGTGATGATGTTGTGCAGGTGCGATGCGCCCAAGGCGCGTGACGATTCGACGTACAACTGCTCGCGGATCGACAGCACCATGCCACGCACAAACCGGGCCACCCCGGTCCATCCCAGCGCGATGAAGATGACCATAATCATCACGACTTGCTTGCCTTCGCGCTCGTTTACGGCCATGATGACGCCGATGGTTTGCGAAAGCAACGCGGGGATGGGGATGTCGTCGCTGTTTTGGATGGCAATCGAGCCCGCAATCAGCAACAACGTAAATGTCGGGAAGGTCGAGATGAATTCGATCATGCGTGAGGTGATCGTATCGACGATGCCACCGAAGTAGCCGGCAGTCAGCCCGACGACGATGCCGATCAGCGTCGATACCGTGGTCACGGTTATCGCGGTCGTCAACGAGACACGGGCAGCATAAATCAGTCGGGTAAAGAAGTCACGACCCAAGTGATCGGTACCAAAGACGTGATACGAGCCATCGGGAGCAGTACTGAACGGGGTCGTGTAGGCGTTGTCGAGCGAAATAGCATCGCGTTTGTACGGCGCAATGACGCTGGCAAACATCGACAGGACATAAATCGTGGTAATCAGATACAGACACCACATCGCGACGCGATGCGTCTTGAAGCGGCGAAAGATGAGTGCCCACTGGCCGGCGGGGCGGTGATTCGGTGTCGTCATGGTGCGTCTTTTCTACGAAAGCCGAATGCGTGGATCGAGGATGCTGTACAAAATATCGGTGATGAGATACCCCAACAGCAATAAGAAAATGCTGACCATCGTCAACCCCATCGTCACGCTATAGTCGTTGCGCTCGATCGAATCGACCAGCAAGCGGCCAAGCCCCGGCCAATTGAAGATTGCCTCGGTGATGGCGGCGCCGCCGAATAGCTCGGCCATGACCCCCGCCAACAGAGTGATGAACGGCAAAATCGCATTGCGCAAGGCATGTTTGAGCACCACGGTGCGCTCACGTAGCCCCTTGGCGCGGGCGGTGCGCACATAATCTTGACGTAGGACCTCGAGCATGCCCGAACGGATGAAGCGGCTGTAGCCGGCGATGTTGACAAACACCAACACGCCCAACGGCATGATGAAGTGCAACACGCGGTCGAGTGTCGACGAGGCAATCACCTCACCGATATATGGGATAACGTAGTCTTTGTTGCTGACCGCGTTGCCAGGGGGCAAATAGATAAACCCAGCTTCTTTGGCGCCTACGGCAAAAACCAAAATACAAATGATTCCAATGACAAAGGTCGGCAGCGACGAACCAACAAACGACACGGTGGTCATCGCATAATCGAAGCGCGAATACTGGCGTACGGCCGAGTAGATGCCGAGCGGGACGCCAATTGCAATCGAAATCAATATAGAAGCGCCCATCAACTGCAATGTATAGGGCAGTCGACTCGCGATAAGGGTCGAAATTGGGCGGTCACGCAACATGACCTGTGAGAGTCCAAAGTCACCAAAAAGAATACCGCGGGAGGTACGCCGGTCGACCAGATCTGCAAAGGTAATCGGGACTTCACAGCCTTCTTCGATGATTTCGGTGCGGCCATCAGGATAGCGCAAACGGACCATGCCTGGGGTTTTGCAGCCAGCGGCTACATCGGCCAGAAATGTCTGGCCAGCAATGGTGACGGGACCAGCGGGGAACCCAACGAGCCACCGGGTAAATCGATAGGGGATGTACAAATCGAGTTCGAAGCGTTGTTTGATGCGGGCGATGTCGTCCGCAGACATTTTGTTGCGGCCGCTTTGCTGCGTCTGCCGCAAGCCCGTCATCGGGCCACCAGGGGCAAAGTACAACAGCACATACGACACAACTGCCGATGCAATCAATACGAGGAACATTTGAATCAGACGACGGATGAGGAATGTCGCCATGGAGCGGCTCCCTACTTCTACAACAATGTGAATGACATGGAGCGCGTGTACCACCATAAAACGTGCACGAGCACTGAGGCATGTGTCTGGTTTATGATATACCCCCCGACACGACGTGCGCATCGGGGGGTGTGCGGACGGGGGTTCTTACTTGACGAACATGTTCATGTCGACGTGTTCCCATGTTGGGGAAGCAATCGTGACGACCTGAACCTTGCCCTTGGCTGCGGCATCGACGACCGATTGGACTTCGGCGCCTGCACCCAGGGTCTCGCTGCCGAGAACGTCGATATCGCCGGTCAGCAATTGAGCGACAGCCTGGTTGGTGTCTTCAAAGAACTGAATGGTGATGGTCTTGATCTTGGCTGGCGTTCCGCCGTAGTTCTCGTTGGCTTCGAAGACCATTTTCTGGCCCTTTTCCCACGCAACGATCTTGTATGGTCCGGTGCTCCATGGCATTTCGGCCACTTCTGGCAACGTTGGCCAGTCCTTGGCAGGGACGTCGGCGAGGGTCTTGCCCTTGTAGGCGCCTTCGCTCTCGATGGGCTGCTTGGACGGTGCTGGGCCGAACCCACCGGTGTAGAACGTTGGCCACTGCACGCCTGGCAAGAAGGCCAGGGTCTGCTTGGTGTCGCTCTCTTGGGTGAAGGTCATGACCGAGTCACAGAAGGTGAACGTGGTTGCGCCGGACTCTTTGTCACAGCTGGTCTTCTGGCCGAGTTCGAAGTCGGCCTTGGTGACCGGTGAACCGTCTTGCCACTTCATGCCGGGCTTGTATTCGAAGGTGACGGTGAGCTGCTTCATGGTCAATGGTGCAGCGCCGTCCCAGACGACGGTCTCGCCTGCGGCGTTGGTGACTTCGACGTCCTTGGCCAGTGCAACCGGCTCGCCGCTGGTGCTCCAGACCATGTCGCCGGCCTTGACTTCGACGTCAGCGTTGGTGGCACCGTCGCCCAGTGATGGCAACTTAGTGAACCCGACTGGCTGATAGTCATAGTCCAGGGAGGTGACGGACAATTGGCTGATCAACTGCGCAGCGGTGTATGCCACTGAGGCACTTTCGACCAGGGTGTACAACGATGCTGGCTCTTGGGTGAAGCCGAGGACGAGAGCGTCCTTGCCTGGGAGTTCCCATTCGCCTGCGTTGTGGGTGTAGTACTCGGTTGGGTTTGGCTTGAAGTTCTTCAAGTTGACGTTGGCAGCAGCTGCCTCGGCGCGGTTGAACAACGGCAAGCTGACCATGTCCTTGGTGAACTCTTGCTGGACGATGGCGTACTGCTTGATGCGCTCGGCGCGGTCCAGCGTGTTGTTGGCGGCGATGATTGCCTTGGAGGCAGCCTCGTTACACCAACCCATGCCGTTCTGGCCTTCCCAGTTGTTGCTTGGCAACGGGATCTGGTTACAAGCGTAGAGCGAGATGCCGCCCGGATCGGCTTGGCCAACCCATGCGAATGCACCCAACTCGTAGTCGCGGCGGGACAAGCCCGTCGTGTCGCCGAACCACCAGGAGCCTGGTGCGTGCGTGCGGGCAATCGTGATGCCACAGTTGTCGGCCAACTGCTGCTCGAGCACGGTGGCCCAGGTCTGGCGGAAGCCAGCGTTGGTGGTCGTGAAGCGCAAGAACAGTGGTGCGCCCGTCTCGACGTTGGCACCCTCTTCGTAGCCGGCTTCCTTCAACAGCGCCTTGCCCTTTTCGGGGTCAAAGGGGTAGGTGGTGATGCCTTCGGTGGTGGCTGCCCAGTGTGACTTGGGCAAGAAGGTGTCCATCAACAGCCCTTGCTGCTGTTCTTCGGTCAAGAACGGATAGACCGACTTGATCAATTCTGGACGGTTGGTGCAGTAGGCAATCGCCTGACGGATACGTACGTCGCCCAACAGCGGGTGTGGGGTCGTGAACGATGTGTCGGTGACGACTGGCTCGGCTGGTTCTACGGTGGCGACCGGCACTGCGGTCTCCTTCACCACGACGGTTTCCTTGATGACTTGCACTTCTGGGGCTTGGCCACAGGCGGCAATCATCGGGATGACCAGTGCCGTGATGAACAGCAATCCTGCGCGACGCAGCAATTGTTGCTTCAACATGCGGTTCTCCTTTTTGCTACTCTCTCATTACGTCCACGCCGCTTGTGCAGAAATCCACGCAACGGGTACGTCGCGTGTCTACCACAACAAGTTTGAGTATTCGTAAGGTGCATCGTATATGATAATCAGATGAAAGTCAACGTATACGACACTGCAACGCCCAAAAATCATGAAACTGGGCCAAACACGATATGTGTTGGTCACGGTGCTCCCGTAGTCGCTGCGGGCTCTTTTGGCGAGTGTGCAACGATGTTCCGCATCCGTATGCGGTCGATCGACAATCCCCCCAATTACCCTCCAAATCATGCCAAAGTGCTTGACACTCAAAACACACCGTGATACTATTCAAACACGATATTTAGTGACCCCCCCACCGTCCACACCACTATATGTTGTGTCTGGTTGGCTGAATTCAGAAGCATTTGGCTTTCTGATGACGTCGCAAAAGTATCCGATGGTATGTAGTACAGGCGTGAAAACGGCTGCGCTGACTGCCTTCGTTTTTTCTCGTTTTCGCTGCTGACAGGGTAAGGGGTTCGACATGACACTGGAAGAAAAAATGGAGCAACCAGCATCGACGTCCAACAGCGACGATGCAGTACAAGCCCCGACCACCATTCTCAAGCGTGATGGGCGCCGGATGGAGTTTGACGCAGACCGGATCGAAAAGGCCATCACCCGGTGCTTCCAGAGTTTTGGTCGTGAGCCGAGCACGGCGGTCACCGAGCTGACGCGCCGCGTGGTCAACATTGTGGCCGCAAAGGCGTCCCGCGGAGTGCCCAGCGTCGAAGAAGTGCAAGACATCGTCGAGATGGTGTTGCAGGCCGCCGGCGAGTTCGAAGCCGCCAAGCGCTACATTTTGTACCGTGCCGATCGTGCCAAAGAGCGCGAACGCCGCCCGGTCCCTGATGATGTACGCACTGCATTTGCCGCATCAGACGTCTACTTCCCAACCCCGTTGCAGAAGTTCCAGTTCTTCGACAAGTACTCGCGCTTCAACTACGATTTGGCCCGCCGCGAGACCTGGATCGAGACGGTCGACCGTTCTGTCGACTACCTGCACGAGCTTGCCGGTGACCGCTTGCCCAGCGAGACGTATCAGCGCATCCGCAAGGCCATCCTCGAGATGCGTGCCATGCCGTCGATGCGGTTGTTGGCCATGGCCGGCCCCGCTGCGCGGCGCAACAACATCGCTATCTACAACTGTTCGTACCAGCCGGTCGAGAGCATCGACTCGTTTGTCGAAGCGTTGATCATCTCGATGGCAGGGTGTGGCGTGGGCTTCTCGGTCGAGAGCAAATACGTCGAAAACTTCCCCCGCATCAAACGCCAGACGGGTCATGCCCCGATGCACTTCACCGTCGAAGACTCGGCCGAGGGCTGGGCTGACGCGTTGCGCTTCGGTATGCAGACCTGGTTCGATGGCGGCGATGTGCGCTTCGACCTGTCGGGTCTGCGTGCTGCTGGCGTCGCCCTCAAGGTCAAGGGTGGTCGTGCGTCTGGCCCCGAGCCGTTGCGCGTGACCCTCGACTTCATGCGTCGCCGCATTCTGTCCCGCCAGGGCTCGTTCTTGCGGCCCATCGACGCCCACGACATGATGTGTGTGGTCGGCAATGCGGCAGTGTCGGGCGGTGTCCGCCGTACGGCCATGATTTCGCTGTTCGATCCCGATGATGCCGAGATGCTCTCGTCCAAGAGCGGTGACTTCGAGCGCGACAACAGCCACCGCTGGAACGCCAACAACTCGGCCGTGTGGCCGGTCGGTGGCCTCACCCAGCAGGCCTTCATCCATCAATTCATGGAAATGGTCGACTCCGGTCGTGGCGAGCCTGGCATCTTCAACCGCGAAGGCGCCAACACGATGAAGCCTGCCCGTCGCAAAGAGGCCGAATTCGGTACCAACCCCTGTGGCGAAATCAACTTGCGCCCGTGGCAGTTCTGTAATTTGACCGCCGCCGTGGCACGTGCCGACGACACCTTCGATACCCTGCGCGAGAAAGTCGAAGTTGCCACCATTATCGGTAGCATTCAGTCGATGGCTACCAACTTCCCCGGTTTGCGTCCACAATGGCGCGCCAACTGCGAAGAAGAGCGCCTCCTTGGTGTCGACATCACGGGCCAGATGGACAGCGCTGCCGCCCAGGATCCGCAGTTCAAACGCCAGCTGCGCGAGATTTCGATCGAAGTCAATCGCGCAACCGCCGCCCAATTGGGCATCAACCAGTCCGCTTCGATCACTTGTGTCAAGCCGAGCGGCAATTCGTCGCAACTCTTGAACTGCGCCAGCGGTCTGCACCCACGCTGGGCCCCGTACTACATCCGCAACGTGCGTGTGTCGATCCACTCACCCATCTACAAGGTCCTCCGTGATGCCGGCGTCCCCATGGACCCCGAAAACGGCCAGACCGTCGATAACGCCACCACCTGGGTCGTCCACTTCCCCATGAAGGCCCCAGACGGCGCCACCACCCGGGCCGATGTCAGCGCGCTTCAGCAGTGTGAGTTCTGGCTCCAGAACAAACTCTTCTGGACCGAACACAACCCGTCCGTCACCATCACCTACAAGCCCGATGAGGTCTTGGAACTGATGAAGTGGGTCTGGGAGCATCGCGAACAGGTCGGCGGCATGTCGTTCTTGCCCAGCTTTGATGCTAACTACGCCCAGATGCCATACGTCGAAATCGAACAGGAAGAATACGAGCGCCTGGCTGCCGAATTCCCCGAAATCGACTTCTCGAAGGTCTGGCGCTACGAAGAGAACGACCTCACCAACGCCGCCCAAGAGCTCGCCTGCGTCGGTGGCTCGTGCGAAGTCTCACTCACCTAATTACCTCCGTCCCCAAACGACCCGGTACGCATACGCGTGCCGGGTTTTTTCATGTGTCTAAAGCGAAAAATCACAGAGTAGATAAGAACGCTGTGCAGCACAACATGCATGTGCAGCCGCGGCATGTGTTTCGCGATGCTAACGTACATACAGGTGACAGAATCATACGTTGTTGGTTCCAAATGCTGCCTACTCGAAACCCAGCGGCATTTTCGTTACCTTGTGCACTTTGCGCCGGCGGTACATTCGTGGCAAGATGACGGTGCACAAGAAAGGAGCAAGTCCATGAGTGTCAAGTTTGGTGTGTTTGTTCCACAGGGCTGGCGGCTGGATCTGGTCGAAATCGACAATCCGCTGGCACAGTACGAAGCGATGACTGCGGTTGCTCGGCGCGCCGAGGCTGCGGCCTTCGATTCGATTTGGGTCTATGACCACTTCCACACCGTCCCCACCCCCGAGATTGAAACGACCTTCGAATGTTGGTCCATCACCGCTGGTCTCGCGCGCGATACCAAGACCATCAAAATCGGACAGATGGTCACCTGCAACGGTTACCGCAACCCCGCATTGCTGGCCAAAATCGCATCGACGATCGATGTGATGAGTGCTGGCCGATTATTGTGTGGTTTGGGGGCCGGCTGGTACGAGCACGAGTGGCTGGCGTACGGCTACGGCTTCCCCGAGATTCCCGAGCGTATGCGGGCCTTCCGCGAAGCGGTCGAGATCATCGTCAAAATGTGGACCGAAGAAAAGCCCACCTACACAGGCAAGCATTACACCATCAACGGTCCCATCAACGAGCCCAAGGGCATACAGACCCCACACATCCCACTCTGGTTGGGCGGCGGTGGCGAAAAGGTGACCCTGAAGCTGGTAGCCAAATATGCGCAGGCATGCAACGTCGGTGGCGGCAATCCCGAGACGGTTGCCCAGAAGCTCGCTATCCTCAAAGAGCACTGTGACACCCTTGGTCGCGACTACAACGCCATCACCAAGAGCACCAACATCAACGTCTTTATGCTCGAGAAGGGTGAAGACGCCGAAAAGGCTACCCTCAAGGTGCGCACCGCCTATAACGGTACGGTCACGTCACTCGAGGACTACAAAAAGAATGCCGTCGTCGGTACTGCTGATGTGGTCGAAGCCAAGATTGAGACATTGGTTGCAGCAGGTGCCGATTACATCATCGGCTACTTGCCACGGGTTGCCTACGAGCAGGATCGGGTCGATCAGTTCGCCGCTGTCGTCAAGAAGTATTCCTAACTCCTGATATGGTCCCCCGCAGTGTTCTGACGAACACTGCGGGTTTTTCGTGCACACACGCACAAAAAACCACCCCATCGTGTGATGGGGTGGTTGGACCAAGGAAGAGAACTATTCTGGCGTATCGGTCTTCTTCTTGGCAGGAGCGCGTTTGGGTTTGGTGGGAGCATCAGGAGCACTGTCCTCGGCCTCATCGGCTTCGGCTGAGGCCTTCTTGGTGGTCTTTTTGGCAGCCGGTACGTCCTCGGTTGGTGCTTCGGCGGTGACCGGTGCATCAGCGACCGGGGCTTCGAATTCGACGTCAGCGCTGGGCTGCGTGATTTCGGGGAGCGTGGTGAAGTCGAGATCCGGCGCATTCATGTCTTTGCGCAGCTGTTCGAGGAGTGCCATCGCGGCAGCATCTTCGGGGCTGAGTGACGGTGTGCGCGTGACCCGTGGCTTGGCTTCCACAGCGACGGCGACTGCCGGTTGCTCTGGTTGTTCTGCTTCGGAGTCGCGATAGTACTCTTCTTCTTCGGCATCCAGACGTGCGTTCTCGATTTCGATCGCGCGCAGGCGCTCGGTCTCGCGGTCCGCAGCAGCTGCCACGAGGCGACGTGCTTCGGCGCCGGTGCCAGCAGGGATGAGCTTGCCGATGACGACGTTTTCTTTGAGGCCACGAAGGTAGTCGATTTTGCCGGTGATGGCAGCTTCGGTGAGCACGCGGGTGGTCTCTTGGAACGATGCAGCGGACAAGAAGCTGTCGGTGGTCAGCGATGCCTTGGTGATACCGAGTAGCAGCGACGAAGCGACTGCGGGCATACCACCCTGGGCCCAGACATCGGCGTTGACGCGGGTAAACTCGGCCTGATCGACGGTTTCGCCGGGCAGGTAGTGGGTATCGCCGGTCTCGTCGATGCGCACACGGCGAAGCATCTGGCGAATGATGACTTCGAGGTGCTTGTCGTTGATATCCACGCCTTGTGAGCGGTATACCTTTTGGGCTTCCTTCACGAGGTAGGATTGGAGTGCGTCGCGCCCTTGGATCTGGAGCAATTCCTGTGGATGGGCAGCGCCTTCGGTCAAGAGCTGACCGGTGTAGACGCGGGTCCCGTCGTTGAGGCCTTTGCGCAGACGTGCGGTGGTGGCGACGATGGTGTCGACTTCCTCGTGGTAGCTGTCTACTACGGTGATGACGCTCCCCGATACCATGACCACGCCGTCTTGACGGGCGCGGATGGTCTGACCACCCAGGTCAGTACGGTTGCTCCGGGCGATGACCTGGTTCTTGGTCACGCGCTCGCCGTTTTCGACCACTGCGACGTAGTGCTTGGGCATAATCTGCTCGTCATAGACGCTGCCGTCGTCGACGATATGCAGGGTATGGCGGCCCTCTTCTTTGTGTTCGGTGAGCAAACCATCTTGTTCGGCGAGGACGGCGCGGGTTTTGGCCTGCACACGGGCCTCGAAGATTTCGATGATACGGGGCAACCCTTGGGTGATGTCGTCGGCCGATGCCACACCACCAGTGTGGAAGGTACGCAAGGTCAGCTGGGTACCAGGCTCACCGATGGATTGGGCGGCGATAATACCGACCGCTTCACCGATTTCGACCAGCTTGCCGGTAGCCAAGTTACGGCCATAGCACTTACGGCAGATCCCGTATTCGGCTTGGCAGTAGAGTGGTGTACGCACGTTGACAAAAGCAATGTCGTTTTTGACGAACTCACGGGCCAGGTCTTCGTGGATTTCCTCGCCGGCGGGCACGAGGACCGAACCGTCTGTGCGCAAGATGTCTTCGGCAGCGATACGGCCGACGACACGGGCGGGCAGGACCTTCATGACTTCGGAGTCATCGGCGCTGTGGAGCAACAAGGATTCTTTGCTGCCACAATCCTCGATGGTGACGATGTTGTCTTGGGCGACGTCGATGAGACGACGGGTCAGGTAGCCAGCGTCTGCCGTACGCAACGCGGTGTCGGCCAGACCTTTACGACCACCGTGGGTCGATACGAAGTATTCCAGCACGGTCAGACCTTCGCGGAAGTTCGACTTAATGGGCAATTCGATGATTTTGCCGGTTGGGTCGGCCATCAAGCCACGCATGCCGGCCATCTGGGTGAGCTGATTGATGTTACCGCGGGCCTTTGATGTGACCATCATCGACACCGGGTTGAAGCGTTTGGTCTCGGGATCGACCTTGACTTCGTTGAGTTCGCGTACCAGTTTGGTCATCTTCTTGCCGGCTTCGGTCCAAATGTCGATGACTTCTTTGTAGCGTTCTTCGTCAGTGGTCAAACCACGGCGATAGCGGCGATCTGCAGCAATACGCTCGTTCTCGGCCTTTTCGAGGGCTTCTGCTTTTTCTTTGGGGACGCCGATGTCTTCCACACCGACGGTCATACCGCCACGCATTGCGTAGTGGAAGCCCAGTGCCTTGATTTTGTCGGCCTGCTCGGCAGTCCGCTCCGAACCGTAGTAGCGATGCAGCTCTTCGGGTGAGAAGTAGCGCTCGGGGTACATGGCGCGGATGGTGTCGAGATCAGCTTCGGTCAAGTGATCGGGGTTGGTGTAGTACTTATAGCAGTCTGCAATGATATGCTTGAGGCCATCCTTGACGACTTCGTGGTTGCGGTACTGCAGAGGCGGCAACAGTTCGCGGTTGAAGATCAAGCGACCAACGGTCGTCTCGAGCAACATGCGCTTGGTGCCATCGCTGCTGTCAGGAAGCAGTCGGACATTAGCGGGCACCTTCGAACCATCGGATCGGATGGCTTTGATGTTGTCGCCCTGGAGCGTCACACCTTCCATGCGGACCCAAACCGGTGCCTGGATGTCGACCACACCTTTGTCGAATGCCAACAAGGCTTCGTCGGCGCTCGTAAAGATTTTGCCGGCACCTTTGCCACCATCGTTGACAATCGTCAGATAGAAGCAGCCCAGCACGATGTCTTGTGACGGTGTGATAATCGGGTCGCCCGTTGCTGGTGAGAGAATGTTGTATTTCGACAACATGCGCAGGCGGGCTTCTTCTTGGGCCTTGCGTGACAACGGAACGTGCACAGCCATTTGGTCACCGTCGAAGTCGGCGTTGAATGCCGTACAGACGAGTGGGTGCAATTGGATTGCCGAACCTTCGATGAGGTTGGCTTCGAATGCTTGGATCGACAGACGGTGCAATGACGGTGCACGATTCAAGAGCACCAAGTATTCCTTGATGACTTCTTCGAGCACGTCCCAGACCTCGGGCTTGACCCGTTCGACCAATTTCTTGGCGGCTTTGATATTGCTGACAATTCCGTTGGCGACCAAGCGCTGCATGACAAACGGCTTGAAGAGCTCGAGTGCCATCTTCTTGGGCAGACCACATTGGTGGAGCTTGAGGTTGGGACCAACCACGATGACCGAACGGCCCGAGTAGTCGACGCGCTTACCGAGCAAGTTCTGACGGAACCGACCCTGCTTGCCCTTGAGCATGTCGCTCAAAGACTTGAGGCGGTGCTTGCCCTTGCCGCTGACGGCACGACCACGGCGACCATTGTCGATGAGCGCATCGACGGCCTCTTGGAGCATACGCTTTTCGTTGCGCACGATGATGTCTGGGGCGTTGAGCTCCATCAGGCGCTTGAGACGATTGTTGCGGTTAATGACGCGGCGGTAGAGGTCGTTGAGGTCCGACGTCGCGAAGCGACCGCCGTCGAGTTGGACCATCGGGCGCAGATCGGGTGGGATGACCGGCAAAATGGTCATAATCATCCACTCGGGTTTGTTGCCGCTCTTGCGGAAGGCTTCGACGACGCGCAAGCGCTTCGTCAACTTCTTGCGCTTGGGGCTGTTGTGTGTCGCGTTGATGTCGTTCTGGAGGACTTCGGCGAGTTCGTCGAGGTGCACCGTGCGCGAAATGAGGTCGCGAATAGCGCCTGCGCCCATCTCGGCCTTGAAGACACCGGGTGCGGTCTCTTTCAGGTCGCGATAGTCGGTCTCGCTGAGGATCCGCTTTGGCTTGATTGAATCAACCAAGTCGATTTTCTGCTTCATTTCTTTGAGCAGGCCATCGATGGCGCGGTCTTTTTGCTCGCCAATGCGGTTCTGCTGCTCACGGGCAACCTGCTCGCGCTGTTCGCGTGAGGCGTCGCGGATGAGTTCGGCGTCGGCACGCAGCTTTTCGGCGTCGTCCATGCTCTTCTTGAGTGCCACGGTCTCGCGCTCGTACAGCTCATCGAGTTGGTCGAGGCTGTCTTCGGTGATTTTGCGGCCTTCTTCGATGAGGACTTGGCCGTGGAAGAGGACTTCTTCTTCGACCGTTTCGTCTTCGCGGTTGCTCAGTTCTTCCTTGAGGGTCTCGTATTCGAGCTTGAGGGCGCGGAACTGGGCATCGATGTCGGCTTGCTTGCGGGCTGGTTCAACAGCGGTCACCGGCGTTTCGGATTCGGGGTCGCGCTGTTGCAAATTGGACGACAACGCTGTGGCAATTTGGCCACGCTTGCTGTCGGCATCGACTTCGAGGGCTTTGATGCGGTCGTTGTAGCGGGCTTCGATTTCGGCACGCATATCGCCGCGGGCTTCTTCGTCGATGTGGGTGACGATATAGGCTGCGAAGTAGAGCACGCGCTCGAGGTTGCGGGGTGTGATGTCCAGCAACAGGCTCAAGCGGCTCGGCGAGCCTTTGACGAACCAGATATGGCTGACCGGTGTGGCCAGCTGAATGTGTGCCATGCGTTCACGGCGGACCTTCGAACGGGTGACTTCGACGCCACACTTATCGCAGACGACGCCCTTGAAGCGCACGCGCTTGTATTTGCCGCAATAACACTCCCAGTCACGGGTCGGGCCGAAGATCTTTTCGCAGAACAGACCATCGCGCTCCGGTTTGAGGGTGCGGTAATTGATGGTCTCGGGCTTGGTGACCTCACCTTTTGACCATCCCTTGATCGCTTCCGGCGACGCCAGACTGATACGAATAGAGCTGAAATCGTTGATCTCGAGCATACTGTCTACTCCCTGAAGGGGTTACCCCCTCCTATTCGTCGCGTTCTCGACCCATGATGTTGATGCCATCGAGCTGAATTGTGTCGCCGTCGTTTTCGTCGTTGAGCTGGACCGGTTCTTCGTCTTCGGAGAGGACGTCGACCGACAGACCGAGCGACTGGAGTTCTTTGATGAGCACCTTGAAGGATTCCGGCACACCGGCTTCTTGGATTGCTTCACCTTTGACGATTGCTTCGTAGGTTTTGACACGACCGACCACGTCGTCCGACTTGACCGTCAACATCTCTTGCAAGATGTAGGCAGCGCCGTAGGCTTCGAGTGCCCAGACTTCCATTTCGCCGAAGCGTTGACCGCCGAATTGTGCCTTACCACCCAATGGTTGTTG
>CAIZHO010000132.1 GCA_903932805.1 uncultured Roseiflexaceae bacterium
CACTGTCGGTGTATGAGGAACCACCCATAGCAAGCGTATCGGTGAAGCGCTGGACGGTATATGGTGACGTAAGTGTGGTGGTGGCGCCGACGGTTGCAACAGTGTCAGTCGTTACCTTGACGGTTTTCCAACTCGAAACTGCTTTTTTCTCAGAATCGAACATGCGCACATGGACGTACCTTGTTGCATTTGCTGCAAGGCCGGTCACAGATATTGCAGGATTTTCTAACGTAAACGCTTTGTAATCGGCAGCAACAAGTGCTGCGGTTGGCTCAGCGATAGTCGTGGTTACTTTTGCCGCATAGTACGCAGCAGTACAGTCTGCACTTACATACACAATGCCGGATGCCGTAAGTTTGTTGATACTCGCGGCCCCGTCTTCAATGACCACTGTAGGAGTACACGTGTTGAGCGCTACATCGAAATCGCCCGTATGTGTCGTCCAGATAATATCAGCGCCATTCGTTTTAAAGGTAACGAGAAACACACTCAGACGGACACCCGATTGATATGGTGTGAACAATATAGACGGCTTGCTGTACTCGGTATATGTGACATTGTACCCACCATCGTTCCAGCGAGAGCCATCATAGTGTGCTAATATCATCGATTGCTTCAGCCCATTGGTGCCAGCAAAATACGCATTGCCTCCCATATCGGCAGCAATCCCTGTGCCGCTGATATCTTTGCCATTGAACGCGCTGATCCGTTCTGGGTACAGAGGACCGTTAATGCCCATCCATTTTTTTTGCGATGTGTTGTACTTCATCCCATAGACTGTACGGTTACCTGTGCCACTTTCTCCCGAACCGTATGACACGTACAAATTGCCATCAGCACCGAGTCGTGCAGATGGATAAAAACATCCGTACGGAATCATGAGCAAACTGGTGCGATCACACGGGAGTAAATCGACGTTGCCGGGTTTCTTCGAGATTGCACCAGTAATGTCCATCGAGGTTGGGTTGAGGAACACATGACCACCGGTGAACTTCGGAAAACTGTGCTCGAATGAACCCGAGAGGTAAAATGTGCCGTCTGGCAACCCTTCTACCGAATCATTGGCCGAGTACGCAGGTCCATAAGCTGGCATGCTCGAGAAATTTTTCCAATCTGCACTCGAGCTCCCTCCACGCTGTATCGTGGCAATCGGCAAAACCGCATACTTGCTGTAGAGTTTCGCACCAGGGGTAAATGTCGCGGCCATCATGAGGATATGCTTGTCGGTAACTGCCATCCCGCCATGGGTGATATTGCTGGAGAGTCCTGAAATGCTCGTAGCCTTCAGTCCGGTAAATGGTTTTTTGATTGGTGCACTAGACGGTATGTAAATTGTTCGAAATCCGCCTCCGTTTATCTTCCCAATGAATACATTGCCTGCACGGTCGGTTCGAGCAATCGGAGGAGTCACTAATGCAGACAAGGACGTATATGACTCGGTGTCTCTATATGTGGCAAGGATTTTACACGTCGGCGTATTTGGATCGACCACATGAATAATTATCTGTGCTTTGTTCCGCAAGTACGTATCGGTGAATCCACCTGCATCTGCGAGGGCGACATAGATCAAACCATTGCCACTGAGGGTAGCTGAAACCGTGTAACTAAAGCCACTTGACAATTTGCAGGTTGTGGAATTGGTCAACGCAGCCGACGCACTATCAGGAGAGATAAGGAGAAAGCTTGCGCAAAAACACAGTGTCGTCACGAGCCGGAATAAGTTCTTGTACATGGTGCACCCTTATTTGTTTGTATGTGTCTATTATAGTGCGACACACTGTCGTAATCAATAGTGAGGGCTGAGGAGTTTATGATACGCGACTAACAGACGAACGCCAACCCCAATTCGTTCAATGTGCGTTCTTTTTCAGAGCAATGAGGATCATAGAGCGCGTTTTCCATAGCAGTGCAGTAACGATCGCGATGGCTATTTTGACAATCCATCGATGTGGGGCACGCACAAACCGTGCCCACTCAATACCGACTGGTTCATAAGCTGCATGATATTCTTCTGATACAACGTCAAACTGAGATGCTTTCGCCATCCATGCGAGTTGTTGCATACTAAACAGACGACTGTGCGTGTAGTAGCGTGCATCACTGCGCAACATGGCCCAGCGTTCAAATTCTTCTGCATGGTCAAACGGAAGCCAGAGCAAGACATCAAACAATGTGCGCATCCGACTTTTGAAATAAAACTGATTCGGCGTACTGACGACGAGATGTCCCCCAGGCACAAGCAGCGTCGAGAATTGTTCAAGTGCCGCTAGCGGTGGATTTGCCAAGTGTTCGATTACCTCAGAAAAGATAATGATATCAAACATACCCGGTTCATACGGCGGTGCTTCGGTATCGATGTTCCAGCGGCGCACGTCGACACCAAGCCGTTTCCATACCGCTGCACGATCATCTGGGAAGATGTCAGTTCCATACACGTCATACCCTGCATTGACCAGCATTTCGGTGAATTGTCCTGGATTGACCCCGATTTCGAGCACGCGCTTGCCCGGCAGCGACAGGACCATAGTCAACATCGCGGCAAAACGTATTTTGTGATAGCGATAGTAATCGGGTTTGTTTGTTTGGCTTGTCGCAGCGTACTGTGCGACTATTGCATGTGCCAATTGCTTCGGGTTATGCATGGTTGTTTTCACTGACTGCTTTGCGACATACCGCAATGAGGCGGGTTGCGCGATTCTGGTAGGTGTGCGGACCAACGGCGTACAGGCCACGCTCGGCAATTTCGACACGGAGTGTAGGATTGTCGATCAAGGTGGCAAGGAGGATTGTCAGTGCGCTGACGCTTCCACGCTCGAATACAGCAGCACCATCGGCCCCGATTATCTCGCGCAGTGATTGCATTTCTGGACAAATGACCACGCGTCCCGTTGCCATATATTCGAAGAGTTTGAGGGGTGAGGCGGTCTCGTCAGTAACGGTATCTGGGATAACAAGAATATCACTTGCAGAAAGGTATTGTGCAACCACGGATTGTGACAGGACTCCCGTAAACACCACTCGATGTTGGATGCCGAGTGCATTGCATTGCTGTGTCAATGCGGCAACTTCTTGGGGGCGGCCACCGACGAAATATAACCATGTGGCTTCCTGTTGTTCAGGTGAGAGTTGTGCATATGCCTCGACCAAAAGTTCGAGGCGACGGTACGCAAAGGTCAACCCTGCATAACAAATCATTGTTATGTGATGCGGGATTTGTAAGCTACTGCGCGCACCCTGCTGGTCTGATGGGTGGTAGATACTGGCGTTATACGCATCGGGAAGGATATCGACCGTCTGGCTACTCCGTAACCCGTGTTCATGAAGCACAGTTCGGAACGTACTGGTCAACGATACCAGACGCGATGGCATCTTCAAGGTGACCTGGTCGATATGATTGACAAGCCGAGACGCCCATTGTTCTTTTGGGCGCGAATGATTGGTTGCTTCGAGATGATGGACTTCATAGACGACTTTGGCGCCCAACAGGCGCGGCGCCCACTGCGAAATCCAGAACGCACAAATAACTTCGCGCACATAAACCACATTGGTGCGTGTGCCACGGGATGCCTGCAGCCAGAGCAGCACCAAGACAATCCATGCGAAAACCGTGCGTTCGGCGTAGTACCAGAGTGTTGATTTGTATAAACGGGACAACCGACCGATGCCGATACGAGGGATATAGGTAACACCCAATGCGTCGAATGGATTTGCTGCAGAGGTCATCCGTGGGATGATGATTTGCAAATCCTTGTGTTGGGCGCGTAGCTCACGCAATGTCGAGTAGGTCTGGACTGCGTTTGCCGAACCAAGGGTCAAACTTGTCGGATAGGCTACATAACAAATCCGCATTGGTGCGTGCTGTTGTGTCATAACGATGTATACATATCTAATAATGTGGCGGCTATAACACGGCTGCGAAAGTCTTGGGCGAATGGTATGCATCGTTCGGCAAGCGTGTCGTGCTGTTCGATGACCGTCAAAATTCCTTCTGCAATTGCGTGACCGCTTTGTGGTGCAACGACGACACCACAACCTGCATCACGTACATAATCACTCGCACCTGTCGTCGCAGTGACAATCGGAGGGGTGCCTGCTGCAGCCGATTCGATCACGACACGACTAAACGACTCAGCGATAGACGGCACAATCGTCGTATCACTCCCTGCCAGGTACCTTAGCGCATCGTGATGAGCGATGCCCCCAACGATGTGCACACGCTCGGCAACACCCAATGAGCGGGCTTGTTCGAACAGGTACGCACCATAGTCACCGTACTTCGGGGTCGTTCGGTTGTGTCCAACGATGAGCACATGCACGTTGTGCCCTGCGGCCACTACTGCAGGGATTGCTGCAACGATGTATTCGATTCCCTTAAACGGATGCAGCCGGTTTAAGCTCAAGACAATGGTTGCATCAACAGGGATGTCGTATGTTGCACAGAGAAATGCACGCGCCGTAGATTTTTCTGCGCCGACACGTGCTGCCTCTGCAAAAAAAGAATGCTCTGTGATGTTATACGGCACCGCTTTGATGCGGTCCGGAGGTGCGCCATACGTTAATGCAAGCGCGAGGATTTGGCGTGAGTCTGCACGGATACAATCCGACCGACTCACTACCCAGCGTATACATTGGCGGACCGCCGCGTATCTCGCATATCCATAGTCAAAATCCGGCACACGCATGATGTCTGCGCCCGGCAAGGTCACAGCGAGTTTGCTGTCTGCAGGTTTGGTCAACATGACGGCAAACCCCAGCGGAAAGGCAGTTTCGACATGAATCACATCGTAGCGTGCTTGCGTACGAAAAAAAGCACCAAAGCTGTTGATGGCACCCCACAAGTATGGGTAACTTGTAAGCCACGCACCGATACGATTCAACGCGGCAACGAACCGCGATGATCGCGTGGGGAGCGAATATACGGTTATACCATCCACCACGCGTGTACTGATTTGTCGTGTCGCTGAGGTCATGGTTGCGATGTCAACCGAGTGTCCGCGAGCACACCACTCGGCAATCACTTCCGTGTGGATTTGATTGCCGAGCGCATTGTCGTCGTATCGCGGGATGCAGTAGAGAATCCGCATCGACTACTCCTGATGTCCTGATTTGCCCTTCTTGTAGGCCAGCATGACATACATCGGATCGGTCGAGTCGAACATTTCTTCCAGAGGATGAATAATCCACGCCAGCAAAATATCTTTGATGACCAGTGTGCGCCAATATTTGGTCAATGGCGTTTCGTGGTACCGACCATTCAAGATACTCCGTCCAAAGGCACTGCGAGCGGTCACAATTGCATTTGCCGGGTCGAAATACACTTCTTTGAGGTCTTGATCGGTATAAAAGCGGAAGAACGAACCACTTTTACCGACTTGATCGAACGTGTTTTTGGCGACTTGGGCGAAATTCCTGATGCCATTCATAAAGGACGTACGTTCCGTACTGGTATACGGGAGTGTCATGACGGCAATGCCATCGTCTGAGAGCACACGTGCAATTTCACGGCCCACTGCATGATCGTCGGGGATGTGTTCAAGTGATGACACTGCGCTGATGCGATGGATCGTGCCATCGCGAAAGGGCATCTTGGTGGCATCGGCAACGATGGGTATCAAACGGCCGTCGCCGGGCTGGGCTGTTTCGCGGCGTTTCTGTGCCTGCCAGCGGACGCGATCGGCATCGAGTTCGATGATGATGACATCCAAGCCTGTTTTGGTGAGCATATGAGGGTACGTCGAAGTGCCTGACCCGATGTCCACAATAATATCGCCTGGTTTGGC